>JBAZRW010000002.1 GCA_041662785.1 Bdellovibrionales bacterium
CACTGGAAAAACAAGGTCAAAATACATCGAGGATTGAAGAAGGATCGGCGGAGAAAAATGATCAGCTTTTTGCTCTCAAAATCGTGAATCTACCCACACCTTTTGATCATTATGCCCTAAAGGGGAATATCGCCATAAAAAAACACCGTCATGCCCGCGAAAGCGGGCATCCCGTTTGTTTTTTCTCTACGAGTCACTTCATTTGCTTTTTGGTATGACAGATCGGTTATCTGTTTGGCTCGCTAAGTTGGCGTGAATGGTTCGCTAGGCTAAAGACGTTTTCATTCCTGTAAACAAAGTCCCGATCAAGTGGCGCAATGGTTTTTAGGAAGCTTTGAGAGTTGGCCTCTTTGGGCAACATCCAGTCATGTAGCTCAATGATCAAAAGATCAAATTGGTCGATCCATTGCGTATCTTTTGAAAAAAGTTCACTTTCAAAGCCTTCGATATCAATCTTGATGATAAGGGGCGTTGCGTCCTTGTTTTCGTCCAACAGGCTGGGGACGGAGAGCATCTTGGTTGCCCCTCCCTCGGCCATCTCGGTGCGATAGCCCCACTCGCCGTACTGTGGGTCAATAAGGTTGGCGCTTCCTTTTTCCGAGGCGATGCCCGCATGAATAAAATGAACGTAGGGCGAGCGGCAATTCTTGGCGGCAAGCTCGATATTGTTTTGATCTGGCTCGATGGCGACGATGCGAGCCTTGGGAAACATTTGAGCAAAATAATCGGCAGATAAACCTATGTTGGCACCACAATCGATAATGAGGGGGATTTGGCCCTTTTCTACCATGGCTTGATAGAGGGTGATGATTTCTTTTTCGCGATCCAGAACGAGGCAATAATCCTCAATGTAAAACATTTGCACAAGCGTATTGTAATCCGCCAAAGACCTGACCTTATAGGCCCTAAAGCGCAAGGCGCGTTTTGAGAACACAACCTGCCGCGCAAACGCAGGCGGCGTGATAAGGACATAATTCCGATGAGGGGAGAGGGATCCTATGACAAACCTACCAAGCCACCGGATAAAACGCTCTATCGCTTTTTTGCAGCGGCGCATTGTTCCAGCCTTTTTCACAGCGAATAGAACCATGGCGCCGCACCATAGTCCGTGAAGTGCTGCGCGGAGACTTCCAAGACTGGTGTGCCGCATCTTATAAACGTCGGCAATATAGTGTAAAAGAGCACCCTTCAAGGAGCCCTCACAAGGCCGCACGGCCTGATAGCCTGCGACAAAGCTCCGCGCCATCGCGCAATAGTAACGCCCATGAAGGATAACGGCTTTGAGACCAACGTTAGAGAAAATACCGAATAAAAGAGAAATGACATCGCGACGCCTGTCTCCACTCAAAAGATCGTCGCGATAGGGCAGTTGCTCCGGTGGATGGGCATCGATAATAAACAACTTATCCACTGAGCAGAAAACATTGTGAGGAACAAAATCGCCATGCAACAAATTATTGTGACCATCAGGTGACGTTTGCGCATGAAGGGCGGCCAAGACCTTGCCGACACGGCGCATGCCGCCCTCGGTACAGGCGCGGGATCGCAACAGGTCGGAGAGAGAGGGCGGCAGAGAATCAAAATAGCGGTAGGTAATGCTTGTCGCGGTATGGGACAGCGGCTCCTCAAATTGGCAGCAAGGGGCATCCTTCAGTGCGGCGAATATGGCCTGCGCATGGGTATACAGAGCCTTGACTTGCTCTTGTGTGTAGGAGGGAAAGGGCTTGCAAATGACCTTTCCTGCTCCCTCATTCATTATTGTGTTTTTTGGCATAACGCTTCTTTGAACCATATTTTTCCCTCTTTGGGAATCTTAAAATAAAGACGGGCATTAAGGCTGGTTATTTTTAAGGCACTTTGCTAAAAAGGAGTCGCTAATAATTCGGTGAAAGTCAGAAAACCTATGCAAACGCGAGAATTAATCGCCAAGCTTGTGGGTGTCCATCACGCGACACTTTTGTCGGATATCGTGGCCGCGCCTTTTGGCGATATCGACCTTTATGTGCCGCCTGATTTCTTTCCCCAAGCGATAAAATGTGTTGAGGATGAGGGCTATACCATAACGCACAAAGACCCCTGTAGTGCCGTTTACTCGCGTTTTGAAAATGGCACGATGTACATGGTTGATCTTCTTTGCGACTTTAATGTCTACGCAAGGGCAGGGCCCAGCCTCCGCCTCTCACCTAAGGGCAGCGCGTCTTTGGTTCAGTCGGTTGTGTTGAATAGCTGTTTTAAGGGTCTTTGCCTTAATAGACGGGCTAAGATTCCCTTTATACAAACGCATTGGGCCGAGTTTAAGTCGTTTCTTATGGATGGCGATAATTTTGAAAGCCATCAAGTTTTGAGTGCTGGCTCTAAGAATGAAACGGCCAAGGGCTTTTTTAACCACATGGCCAGAGCGTCATTTTGCAAGCGCCTGATCGCAAGCCTTCGCTACCGCTGGAGCGTTCTGGGGACAGGCGTTTCTTTGGCGTTTATTGGCCCCGATGGTTCTGGAAAATCCTTTATTATCGATAAACTACGTCCCATCGGGCCGACCTCTTTTGTTTACATGGGGGATTGGTTCTTTGCCTTCCAGCGCCTCTATACACTCCTGTTAAAAATACCCTCGCCATGGAATCGTTTTCTTTATGGCATTTATTTTATCGAAAACCTTATCCGTTACGGCAAGGTTCTGCTCCTGCGGTTTCTGGGACATATAGTCCTGATTGACCGGTTTCCGGGCACAAACAGGAACGTCATTCACAAAGGTCTTTTGCAAAAGATCAACAAAGCCGTTTTTGCTTTCTTTCCAAAACCCGACTTGTTGGTTTTGTTAGAGGCTTCGCCGGACGTTGTTTATAAAAGAAAGCAGGAGCTTTCGGTTCAAGAAATTGCTCAAATCCAAGAGGCGCTTCGGGTGATGCTGAAGGGCGAACGGCATGTTGTCTTAAACACCGAGGCCCTTGATGAAACGCTGAACAGCCTTCTTGCGGCAGCCTATGCCTGTCGTGACGTCAAAAAGAAGAAAAGCGTCTAGGGGGGGGCATTTCTGGGCGTTTATTCCGCTCTATTTCTGGTTTCTATGGATTGGCCTAGATCAAGAAGGACAGACTTGAGTTCGGGGTCTTCAATATCTTTTGTTTTATCGCGTAGCGCCGCCTGCTGGCTGGACGAGAGCGCAGGAATCTCGGCAGGAAGGGCGGCGGCGGGCAAAGCGGTATCGTAGCGCCCTTGTAATGCAATTTTCTCAATCGCCGGATAGCCAAAGAATCCGTTGATGCGTGCCAGCATGGTTTCGGTAAGGAAGGAGAACTCCATGGCAAGGCCGTGGGGGAGGGCGATGGTCAGGATGCCGCCTGTTCTGTTCCCACTCGCCCATTTGTCCCCCTCTTTTTTTCCATGGGGAAAGACAATTTTGACGGGCGTTGTCACTTTGGCGTATTCTTCCCCGACGATCTCTCCCCAGTGATTCAAAAGGGTGGCGTAAAGCGCCCAGTCTTTGCCCATCGCCGTACGGGCGATTGAGTTGATGGTTGAGGCGATGGTTTGGGGTAAGCGCATGGGAAGGCAGTTTGGCTGAAAAAATGGATCAAGACAATCCTGTAAAAGCAGGCAAGAAGCCTTCAGCGGCTAAGCTTTTGGCGTGGTATGACAAAAATCGTCGTGTCTTGCCATGGCGGGCCTTGGCGGGGGAGGAGGCTAATCCCTACCACGTTTGGTTGTCAGAGATTATGTTGCAGCAGACAACCGTTGTGACCGTTGCTCCCTATTTTAACAAATTTATCAAGCGTTGGCCAAGTGTGCAGTCTTTGGCAAGGGCTCATTTGGACAGTGTTTTGCAAATGTGGGCGGGCCTTGGTTATTACCGCCGCGCCCGTACGTTGCATGAAACCGCGCGAGCCCTTGCTCGTGATTATGATGGTGTTTTTCCGCATGATGAGGAAGGCCTAAAGGCGTTGGCTGGTGTTGGCGATTATACCGCTGCCGCGATCCGCGCTATTGCCTTTGGGCAAAAAGCCAATGTTGTGGACGGCAATGTCGAGCGGGTGATGGCGCGGTTCTTTGCTGTCGATGAGCCATTGCCTCATGCCAAAAAGACCCTTAAGGCGTTAGCGGCCGGTTGTTTACCGCGAGGGCGTTTTGGCGATTATGCACAAGGTCTGATGGATTTGGGCGCTATGATATGCACACCGCGCTCGCCGCGTTGCGATCTTTGTCCGTGGGCGAGTGGTTGTCTGGCAAGGCAAAAGGGCTGCGCCGAACAGCTTCCCAAGCGTGCAAAAAGTGTCAAAAAACCGCAAAAAAAGGCTTTTGCCTTCGTTCTTTTTGACAAGAAAGGCCGCGTTTTTCTGCAAAAAAGACCAGAAAAGGGGCTTTTAGCGTGCATGATGGGCGTGCCGACGACGCCACTTCAGGCAAGCAAGCCCCTTTCATGGAAAGAGGCGCTGGCTTATGCTCCTGTTCTAGAGGAATGGAAGCCTTTAAAAAGAGGCGTTCACCATACCTTTACACATTTTGAGCTTGAATTGTCTGTTGTTGTAGCCACAACGGCTTGTTCTGTTCCTGAAGGTGTTTGGGTTGATCCAGAAAGGTTGTCTGCGCAGGCCTTGCCTAGTGTCATGCAGAAGGTTCTAAAAGTTGCACTTCAGTCTTAAGAGGGTTTTTATGAAACGGGTTAGCTTTTTATTGATCGTTATGATGTTCCTGCCCCTTTCACACAAGGTTATGGCACAGGAGTTTGCCAAGCCCAGTTTTGATAACATTGTCAAAACCCTTATTCGAGCGGGTGCCGTTGATATTTATCAGGATGATGTTATCGATCTTTATGCTCGCGTCATGCATTGTCCTTGGTATGTTGAATCCTATCATGACGATTTTTCTTGGGAGAAGAAGCGGCAAGAAATGCGCGAAGAGATTCGTCAAAACATATCGACCTACCCGATTAGTTATGCCTATGAAACAGCGGTCAAGCTGGGACGGTATAATTTTGAAGAGCGTCTTTATCCTTTTATAGGTGAGGATAATAAGGAAATTAACGTCAATGCTTTTTCCATGATTGTTCAAGATAAGAGTTTTTGTGCCGGACCAAAAAACTTCTGGTTGCCCTCTATTTATAGGCTTTTATTAAATAAGCCTGTCAAAATGGCTGGTCTTTACCTGAGCGAAGAAGACGGGCGCGCTTTGCTTCAGCGCATGGATGCAGCGGGAAACCCAACGCATGTTCTCTTTCTTCGCGTTAATGTTCGGGTTGTTTTTGTGGCTTTTTTGGCTAGACCAAGCGATTTTTCCAAAAGCCGAGCAGTACTAACGAGAAAAAACGATCTTGCTGGGAACGCCGTCGTTTTGCAAAACATAAAAAGTGGATCCGTCCAGTTGGATAGCCGTTTGGAATCCATCGAATATTTTGAGGATGAAGCACACACCAAGCCGATTTATACCTATCGACCCACAACCTTTTCTGCATATTAAAGGGCGAGGTTAAAGGCTGATGGTGGTTACTTTATGGCTCCGAATGGTGAGAGCCAGCTTGCCGCGTTTCAAGGCCAGCGCCGTTTCTCCGTAAACCGTGTGTCGCCAGCCTTGCAGGGTTTTGATGTTTGGCTCTTCTTCGCTGGCGAGGCGCTCCAGATCATCCGTTGAAGCGATAAGCTTGGCGGCGACTCCGGCTTCGTCGCTGATGCCGCGCAGCAAAACCTTAAGAAGCTCCAGAATCGCGGATGCGCCATTGGGCATGCCCCGTTTCTTTTCGGCGTGTGGGCAGTCTTCAAGGGGCAGGGCGTTCGCGTGGGCGATCGCTTTAAGAATGGCCGCGCCATAGCGTCCTTCGGCAAGGCCGTTTGGCAAGCCGCGCAGCCGTGCCAGCGCGGCGGGCGTTTCCGGCGCGTGCGTCGCGATGTCCACGACTTGTTCGTCTTTTAAAATGCGGGAGCGGGGTAGATTAGCGCTTTGGGCTTCTTGCTCGCGCCATGCCGCAACCTCACGCAGGACGGCAAGCTTTCTGGGTTTATCCAGACGAGACTTCAAGCGTTTCCAAGCGTCTTGAGGTTTGACGGTATAGGTGGAGGGATCATTGAGGATGGCCATTTCCTCGCGCACCCAATCGCTGCGTTTGCTGGCTGTAAGCATAGCCGCCAGCTTTTCATAGACGATGCGCAGGTGCGTCACATCGCCCAACGCATAGACGATCTGTTTGTCCGAAAGGGGGCGTTGTGCCCAGTCCGTAAAGCGACTGGATTTATCGACTTTGGCATCGGCAAGAGTGGCCGCCAGCGTTTCATAGCTGATAGAATCGCCAAAGCCGCACACCATCGCGGCGACTTGCGTATCAAAAATCGGGGTTGGGACGCGCCCCGTTGCCTGCACAAAGATTTCGATATCTTGCCGCGCGGCATGAAAGACCTTCAGGATAGACGGATCGTCCAAAAGATCATAAAGGGGCTTGAGGTCGATGCCTTCCGCCAAGGGATCAATGGCAGCCGTTTTGTCCGCCCCCCCGCTTAGCTGCACAAGGCATAGTTTGGAGTAATAGGTGCGCTCGCGCATAAACTCGGTGTCGATGGTGACATAGGGGCAGCCCGACAAAGAGGCGCAAAATGAAGCCAACGCTTCAGTCGTTGTGATAAGGCTCATGCTCTCTGTCTTAATCTATTCACATCGTGGGGGCAAGAGGCACGGCTGCCGCTGCCGCCGTACGAATCGGCGCTGTTGGATTCGCGAGGTGAGCCTTCGTGGCCTCAATCATGGACGGAGTCGATGCGGCCTTGGCTTCCGCAAATTCTTGCGGATACAGTTTTTCCGCCAAGGACAGGAATTTCTTGACCATTGCATCTTTTTGATCAGCGAGCATTAACTCGCCGATGCCTTTTGATACATCCTTTTCAACACCATTTTGACCCGTCAGAAGATTGATGCCCGCATCGCGGGTTAACCGCGCACCATCCTTTGAGTCAAGAAGACCGTATTGCCCCGCGCGGTTGACGCCTTCAAAGTCTATCATCGCCCCCTGTTTGTGTGCCAAAGGATCTTGAACTTCGTTCATCAGCACATACGACATTTCCTTGCATATATGCACTATGGATTTCTGGTTGCCGGAATGAAAGGCAGCAACGGCTTCGCGCTGCATCGCGGCGGGGAGCTTGTTGAAAACATCTTGCGACAGTATTTCTTGAAGCACCACGGGAACAGGCAGGTGCAAGATTTTCGCATGCTCTGCCGTCAGATGGACTGGATCGACAGGCGCTGTTTGGGGTGTGGCGTCCGCTACGATGGTTGCCGTTGGGGGTTGAGCAGCGATATCGTGCGTTTGGCTCATATCAAGGAATGTCTCGGCATCCGAGCATACGGCATGCGCATCCGGCAAGGGGGCAGATGCTTCCGGAACAACAGGCGGAACCACGATAGAAGGGGTTGAAACGGTTGTCAGGCCTTGGGTCGCGTCCTTAAAGGTTGCCACAACGGGTTTAACGGCGTCAAGGATGACAGGGTTATGGAGGAGGGCGCTAACGGCATGGAAGCCTTCACGCACAGCGCCACCAATAAAGCCGCCAACCGCGCCCCACGCTGTGCCTTTAAGGGCGGCGTTCATGACCCAATGACCCGTCTTTTCTTTTTTGCTGAAAGCTTCGCGGGCAACGCTGCTTGCCGCCCCGACGATAGCACTGACGCCCATCAATGTCGCTGCGCCTGTAAGGGTAGCAGGGGCTGTCATAGCGGCGGCAGCGCTGCTGAAGCTCATCAAAATGACCGAACGCGTTACAAAGCCCGTAGCCATACCAGCGGCAAGAGACGTTTTATTGGTCTTGATGGATTCCCAAACATTTCTTGCGATTAGCTTTTTGTTTGTCAAAACAAAGGTAGCGGCTTGACGAAGAAGAGCGGGCGTTTTTTGAGCCAAAATTACAGCGGACTTAAAATGCGCTTTGGCTGCGGTCGCTTTATGAGCGACAGCTTGATCCAATACAGACAGCCCCATTACAATCGGCATAACAAATGTTTTTGCGGCGTTAGCTTTGTTCTTGAGGGCTTGCCCCCATAGAGCTTTTTGAGTGCGAAGAGAACGTGCCCAATCAGAGGCAGACTCTAGCGCGTCCTGTATTGTGTCGTTGGTGGCTGTATAAAGTGAAACACTAACCATCATTTTTTTGAACCATGACGGTGCGCTTTTTCGTTGGGTTTTAGGGGGAGGGGCTTCCCCGATCTTTATTTCAAGCTCTCTGACGCGTTGGGAATATTTTTCGCCGACCATGCGGACGCGCTCAAGTATCTCGGCACGACGTAGTGTCATGCGCTTGGCAACTTTTTTCAGACGGCCTTTTTGTTGTTCTATGCCCTCAATCGCTCTGCGTGTTAGGGCGTGCCTGCGTACGCGGCGCTGCTCCGCTTGTTTTTGGTAGGGGGTCGGAGCATCCTCTTGTGGGATAGCGATGTTGCCAAAATAATCAGGGGTGGCGGTGTCTGTCATAATGGGTGGCCTCTTATAAAAATGGATTGGCGAGCCTTCATCGTTTTATAGCACGAAAACAGCGGGGAATTCAAACAATCCCAATAGTTTCATGGGGGCTCGAACTCATGTTAGCAAAAGCTCTGAAATCACTCTCCCGCAAGGGGAGGGTGATTTTTACAGGCATTGCGTGGCCGTCTTTAGAAAAAAAAGAGGCGGGCGTTTGACAGCCCGCCTCCTTGTTAACCTAGTCGCGCCCTATTAGCAGGGGACGTATTTTGTGTTCAATTTCACGTTAATTGAGCAACCTTCTCTGCCGTTTCCACAGGGGTGATGGCGTTGTGGTTCTACTACCCTGATGTGGTTGTTATTACGGATGTTGTTTTCGTTGCTCACCTTCGTTGAATTGGTCGCGGCAGCCTCTGATGAGGCCGCACCGCCCGTGGCACTTCCGCCAGTACCGCCAGCGCCACCCGCGCCGCCTTCGGCGCTGTTGCTGATAGTTGTTTGTTCGGGGGCCCACTTTTCGCCAATGCGCAAGTTGCCATAGCCTGACATCGCTGCGCCACTGCCCATGCCGAAGCTAAGAATAGCACCACTATACTGTTGAATATCTGAAGGGGCTGTAACTGGAATGCCGTTAAAATCTGTTGTCAATTTTGAAACAACGACGGGTCTTGATGCAACATTGACAACATTTGGATTAGTCGCGCCTTGACCATCAAGGACAAGCGCACCGACAACTTTTTCGTTATTGACGAGAATGGCGTTGCCGTCAGAGTCCACAATATGGGCTGTTTTCATTACAGGGTTGCTGCCGCAAGCGGTCATCGCGAGACCAACGGCAACAGAAGCAAACGCGATTTTCATATTCTTATTCATCTTATCATTCCTTTCGAAAGGTTGATGGGGTCTTAAGTTCGAGTTAACTCATAGCGCCTTTTTATAGTTTTGTACAGGAATGAAGGTAAAAAGCATCCTTAACTATAGAATAAATAGCGTTCATGGTTAATGATAAGGCATGTTTTAAGAAGAACTATTAAGGGCCATTGTCTACAAGGGGTAGAGCCTTGACCCTATAAAGGATTGCTTTCACCCCAGAAGTTGGGGATAAAGCACCCCCTGCCGCCTTTTGGGGTTTGTTTGAACCCCTCCTATCCAAGGAAAATACAGTTTTATGCTTTCGATACAGAACCTAACCTACCGGATCGCCGGACGCACGTTGTTGGACAATGTTTCCGTGAATATCCCTGCGGGGCATCGCGTTGGCTTTGTGGGGCCCAACGGCGCTGGGAAATCGACGTTGTTCAAGCTTATTTCGGGTGAGCTTGCCGCCGATGATGGCGCGATCTCGTTGATCAAGAACTCGACGCTTGGCCTTGTAAGGCAGGATTTTCCCGAAGACGGCCTTTCGCTTATCGATATTGTTTTAAACGCCGATACCGAGCGTGCCTCTTTATTGATCGAGGCTGAAACCACGCAGGACATCGACCGCATTGGCTATATCTATGAACGGCTAACGGAAATCAACGCCTATGAAGCGCCGTCGCGGGCGGCTTATATCCTGGCGGGCTTGGGCTTTGATGAAGCGGCGCAGGCGTTGCCGATCACCAGTTTTTCCGGTGGGTGGCGCGCGCGTGTGGCTTTGGCGTGCGTCTTGTTCTCGCAGCCCAATGTGTTGCTTTTGGATGAGCCGACGAACCATTTGGATTTTGAATCGATGGTATGGCTGGAAAACTTTTTGATGCGCTATCGCGACACGATGATCATCATCAGCCATGATCGCGACATTTTGAATAAAACGGTCGATCACATCATTCATCTGGATAACAAGAAACTGGTTCACTACACCGGAACCTATGACCAGTTTGAAAAGGCCCGCGCTGAGAAACAAATGAACCAGCAGGCCTTGCACGAAAAGCAATCGGCGCAAAAAGCGCAGATGATGAAGTTTGTAGATCGTTTCCGCGCTTCGGCCAGTAAGGCGCGGCAAGCGCAAAGCCGCCTGAAGGCCATTCAAAAGATGGACATTGTGGACGCCGTGATGGCCGAGCGCGTGACAGCCTTCACCTTTCCTGACCCGCAGGAAATCAAGTCGCCTTTGATCCGTTTGGAAAATGTCGAGGCAGGCTATACGGTGGGAAAACCTGTTTTGCGCAAAATGAATCTGACCATCAATCAAAGCGACCGCATCGCTCTTTTGGGCGCGAACGGCAATGGCAAATCGACGCTGATCAAGCTTATATCGGATAGGCTTCCTCCCATGGGCGGTGAGGTTCATAAATCTGCCAAGCTTAAGATCGGCTATTTTGCCCAGTTTCAAACGGATGAGCTTGATACAGCCCTCACGCCGTTTGAAACGATGAAGGAGGCGATGCAAGAGCCGTCAGAGGTCAAGGTGCGCTCGGCCCTGTTCCGTTTTGGTTTTGATAAGCATAAGGCCGATACCAAGGTGGGAGAGTTATCGGGCGGCGAAAAGGCGCGTCTCCTTTTCTGTTTGATGAGTTTTGATGCGCCGCATATTTTGCTGCTTGATGAGCCGACCAACCATTTGGATATGGATGCGCGGGAAGCATTGATGCAGGCGCTCAACAATTACGCCGGTGCGGTTATTTTGGTCAGCCATGACCCTCATTTGGTTTCCTGCGTGGCGGATGAATTGTGGTTGGTGGCGGATGGCGGGTGTCACCCGTACGATGGCGATTTGGATGATTACCGGAAACTGGTGATCCAGCAGCGCAAGCAAGAGCGTAAGGAAAACAAAGCCTCGGAAAAACCGTCAGAAAAAGCGCCCGTGGCCGTCGATCATGAAAAAGAGGCGGGCCGTCTTGAGGCGTTGATCGCCGATATTGAGGAGCAGAAAACGGCGCTTGAGCATGAAATCGCCGCCTGCTATGCCAAGGGTAATGAGCCTAAGCAGCTTAAGCGTCTTGAACATGCCTCCAGCAAACTCTGCAAAGAACAAGAAGCTCTTGAGGCTGAACTCACGCGCCTGATTGCGCAATTATAAAAAAGAGGCGGCGTGAAATAAATGACCGTTTCAAAATATGATGTTATCATTCTTGGTGCGGGGGCTTCTGGCCTTATGGCGGCGTTGCGCGCAGGGCAAAGGGGTCTAAAGGTTCTCCTTCTTGATCGCGCAGAACAGGTGGGATCAAAAATCCTTGTCTCTGGGGGCGGGCGTTGCAATTTCACTAATCGGCATATCGCGCCTGATCGCTACATTTCGCATAATCCACATTTTTGTTTATCCGCGTTAAAGGGCTATACGCAGCATGATTTCATGGCTTTGGTCGAGAAACATAAAATCGCCTATCACGAAAAGACGTTAGGCCAACTATTTTGTGATGCGTCATCAAGTGACATCGTTTCCCTGTTGTTGGAGGAGTGTCTGGCTGCTCACGTCGATATACGTCTTGAGCAACAGATACAGGCCGTAGAGAAGAGTGATGTTTTTCAGGTTGAGACTGAGGCGGAAGTTTTTCATGCTCTCTCCCTCATTCTGGCCACGGGCGGTTTGTCCATTCCCAAAATCGGGGCGACAAACTTCAGCCATAAGGTTGCGTCGCATTTTGGCCTTGCCGTTACGGAAACGCGCCCCGCCTTAGTCCCGCTGGTTTTTACGGGGGAAACGCTTGAGCTGATGAAGTCTCTTAGTGGCGTGTCTCTTGAGGTGATCGTGACGTGCGGTAAGCGTTCCTTTCGTGAAAGCATGATTTTTACGCATCGCGGCCTTTCGGGGCCGGCGATCTTGCAAATCTCTTCCTATTGGCGTGAGGGTCAGCCGCTTTCGATCAACTTCTTGCCGGACAGCGAGGTTGAAACTTTCCTTCTTGATCGAAAGAAAAGCCGTCCCAAGGCTGGCCTTAAAACTATTTTGGGCGAGGTCTTGCCTAAACGCTTGGTGCAAGGTCTGGTCGAGGATCATTTTCCTCCTTCCCCGATGGGTGAGCTGTCCCATAAGAACCTAAAGGCGGTCGCGACGCTTCTTGGCGCATGGACAGTTTTGCCGACGGGGACAGAAGGCTATGCCAAGGCCGAGGTCACGTTAGGCGGCGTTTCAACGCATGAGCTTAATTCAAAAACGATGGAGGCCAAGAAGGTTCGCGGCCTATATGTTATTGGCGAGGCGCTTGACGTAACGGGATGGCTTGGCGGGTATAATCTTCAGTGGGCGTGGTCAAGCGGCTGGGCCGCCGGTTCCGCCATGGCTCTATCGCCCATGTCGGGAAAATCGATTTAAACGGCGCTAGAACGCGTTAATAATTTTTTTGGCTGGGTTGGTGGCCGAGGACTCGAAATAACGCGTCCACGCTCATCCTAGGCCCCGTGAGGGGCATTATAAATGGATATTTCGCCCACATTATTGGAAACACCCCACAGATACCCTTTTAAAGTCCGATTTTAACCATGTTGCTTGCCTGTGACTACGGGGGTGGTGGTGTGATGGTTTTGGTAAGGCACTTGTTCTTACGGCTGGGGCTTCATAAGAGACGAAGGCTTACTGCCAAATATTGTAAATCTATTGATATAGGCTTCGACGGCTTTAACATCGATCTCATAGCTGGGTGGGGTGTCGCTTTGAGGCGATTTGAAGAGGACTTGTTTGACAAGTTGCTCCTTAACAGCATTAGCGATTACAAGCGCTTTTCTATATTCGATGGCTTGGTTCTTTGTCGTCAACGCCATGGGGCCGGCAGCGTTGGGATCCATCGCGATTCTTACGTTGGTCCTACTGGTTCTGATGTCATCTATCGTGACAGGTTCTTCAAAAAGGACTTCATAGGAACGCGGCTCTTTATCGCCTTGCAGTTTGACCTTGGGCGTTGTGTAGCCGTCGATCAGCGGGTTGTTGTCTTTGTCGCGCAAGACGACGGGTTTGCCGTCTTTTAGAACGGGCTCACCCTTTTCATCCAACGCCACCGCGTAACGAACATAAAGGGCATTTTCGTTGCGCTCAGCAGCTGGAACAGGATGTGCAAATTCCTCGGGGGTGGCGACGATCTCTGGCTTTGGCTCTAGCTTCAGCGCTTTATCTGATTCGTGATCTTTGGCGCAAGCGGGAAGGGTCTCTGCGGCGGCTAGAAGGGCGGCATATTTTAGAAACTTGCGGCGGTTCATGGGGATATTCATCAAAGACCTCATAGAAAAGTATTCGTTGGAAAAAACGCCCTGTCAGGAGCACTGTACTGAAAAAGAGCGTGTTTTACAATTGTGAAAGCATTAAAAAGGCGGAGCCTTGGCCTCTTTCCCCATTGCTCTTGCCCGCCGCGCGTTATAAAAGCGTGCGTTAACCTTTATTTATTGGAGTTTTTACTATGCATCCCTATCGCACGCATACCTGTGGTCAGTTACGTTCAGAACATGTCGGGCAGACGGTTCGTCTTTCAGGTTGGGTCAATCGCAAGCGCGATCATGGCGGTTTGCTGTTCATCGATCTGCGCGACCATTACGGTATGACGCAGTGCGTGATCGATATGTCCAGCCCGCTGATGAATGTGGTGGAGCATATTAAGAACGAAAGCGTCGTGACGGTAACGGGCAAGGTCGTAGCGCGTCCCGATGAGACGTTGAACGAAAGGTTGCCTACGGGCGCGGTTGAGCTGGACATTGCCGAGTTTGTCGTGCAAAGCGCCGCTGATCCCTTGCCCATGCAAGTGAATGCCGAGGCCGACACGGGTGAGGACGTGCGCCTGACCTACCGCTTCCTTGATTTGCGCCGCGAGAGCTTGCAGCAGAACATGAAGCTTCGCTCGGAGGTGATTGCTTCGCTGCGTCGCCGCATGTGGGATGCTGGCTTCCATGAATATCAAACGCCGATCCTGACCTCGTCCTCGCCAGAGGGCGCGCGGGATTATCTGGTTCCCTCGCGCGTGCATCCCGGTAAGTTCTATGCGTTGCCGCAAGCGCCGCAGCAGTTCAAGCAATTGCTGATGATCGCGGGCTATGACCGCTATTTCCAAATCGCGCCTTGCTTCCGCGACGAGGATGCGCGAGCAGATCGTTCTCCGGGCGAGTTCTATCAACTTGATTTTGAGATGAGCTACGTCACGCAGGACGATATCTTTAACACGATTGAGCCGGTTCTTCATGGCGTGTTTGATGAGTTCGGCGGCTTCCGCCGTGAGGCGAAGCCTGCCGTTGATGGCATTCCTTTCCGCCGCATCCCGTATGATGAGGCGATGCTGACCTATGGCTCGGACAAGCCCGATCTGCGCAACCCGCTTGTGATTGTGGACGTGACAAGCGTGTTTAAGCGCGATGATGTCGAATTCCGCGCCTTTCGCTCCACCATTGATGCGGGCGGCGTTGTTCGCGCCATTCGCGCCCCTAAGGTTTCCGATAAGCCGCGCAGCTTCTTTGACAAGTTGAACGATTGGGCGAAGGATATTGGCGCGGTGGGCCTTGGTTATATTGTGTTCGAAAACGGCGCGGGGAAGGGGCCTATCGCTCGTTTCGTTGGCGAGGAAGCGCAAAAGGAGCTGCGTGCGTTGACGGGTTGTGAGGATACCGATGCCGTCTTTTTCGTGTGCGATAAGCCCATGGTGGCCGCGAAGATGGCGGGGCAGGCTCGTACCAAGATCGCGCAGGATATGGACATCATCGAGAAGAACGCTTTCCGTTTCTGCTGGATCGTCGATTTCCCGATGTTCGAGTATGATGAGGAACGCAAGAAGATCGACTTTTCGCATAACCCGTTCTCAATGCCGCAAGGCGGCATAGAGGCTTTGGATACGCAAGACCCGCTCACGATCAAAGCCTATCAGTACGACATCGTGTGCAACGGGATTGAGTTGTCGTCCGGCGCAATCCGCAACCATCTTCCCGAAGGCATGTACAGGGCGTTCGCGATTGCGGGTTATCCGGCGGAGGAACTGGAAAAACGCTTTGGCGGGATGCTCTCGGCGCTGAAGCTCGGCGCGCCGCCGCATGGTGGCTCAGCCCCCGGCATTGATCGCATCGTGATGCTGCTGGCTGATGAGCCGAACATCCGTGAGATCATCGCCTTTCCACTGAACCAACAGGCACAGGATTTGATGATGCAAGCGCCCAACGTCATCGATGAAGATCGCCTGCGCGAGCTTCATATCCGCCTGTCGCTTCCCGTAAAGAAGGTGGCGGGGTAGAAGGTTTTACGCCAACGACTCGATGAAGTGACTTATTGAGAAAGAAAACAAACGGGATTCCCGCTTTTCCCTTTCGCCCGCCGCAAGAGCGGCGGGACGAGGGCGCGGGAATGACGGATTTATTTTAACATTAATCCACAAGTGTCATCCCCGCGAAAGCGGGGATCCCGTTTTTTTTGACCGTTGGTTTTACGCCCTAACCTTTTCCAAGAACTTCTGCACCTTTTGGCCGAGCGAGGCGGATTGTTCGGTCAATTTGTTGGCCGCCGCCTGTACTTGCGAAGAGACACTGCCTGTCTCTTCCGCCGCACGGCTGACGCCGCCGACATTGCGCGATACGTCGCGCGTGCCTGTGGTGGCCTCGGCAATGTTGCGGGCGATTTCCTGTGTTGCCGTTCCTTGCTCTTCAATCGCGGCAGCGATGCGTGTAGAGACTTGATTGATCCCTACGATGGTTTCGCGGATTCTTTCAATCTCGCCCACGGCGATGCCTGTGGCTTGTTGAACGCTGCCAATTTGGTTGGTAATCTCTTCGGTCGCTTTGGCAGTTTGGGTCGCCAGCGATTTAACTTCACTGGCCACGACGGCAAAGCCTTTGCCTGCCTCGCCCGCCCGCGCGGCCTCAATGGTGGCGTTAAGCGCCAGTAGGTTGGTCTGACTGGCAATCTCGCCAATCAAGCTTATAACGCGGCCTATTTTTTCAGCAGTTTCGGCAAGGTCGCGCACAGTTTTGTTGGTCGTATTGGCTTGCTCAACGGCTTTGTGCGTGATGTCCGAGGATTCGGTAACCTGACGGCTAATCTCACCGATCGAGGCCGTCAGTTCCTCTGTCGCCGTTGCAACGGTTTGCATGTTGGACGAGGTTTGCTCAGCCGCCGCCGCGACGGTTGCCGTGAGCTTGTTGGACTCTTGCGAGGTGGAGGCTAACGTGTCAGCGGCAGATTTAAGCTCGTGGGCTGAGGTGGTCACGTCATCCACAACCATTTTAATACTATCCTCAAACTCCTTGGCGAGTACCAGCATTTCAGCTTTGCGTTGTTTCATGGCGCCCACAATTATCCATATCAAGATCAAGTAGGCGATGCCTAGACCGATAATGGAAACAAGCAGGTGTTGAACTTTTGAATCATCAAGCTCAGATAAGAGTGTCGATTTTTTTTCATCGATCGCGTTCTTGTAGGCCGTAATGATGTCGATGAGGTTTTGCCGTGCTTGCAAGCGAAGCTCCCCAGAAGACAGGGCAATCTCTATGCCCTCAGCTTGTTTCCCAGCTTTCTTAAGGACTATCATCTTTTCAATGTTGTCAGAATATTTTTTCATAGTCGTCAAAGAGTCTTCGACAAGTTTCTTGCGTTCCGCGTTTTTAATGAGAGATTGAAACCCTGTCATATCAGTAATGAATTTCTTGTAGATTTCTTGATAGTTTGTTACGGCCTTGTTAATTCCTTCGACAGATTCCTCTAGCATGATCGTTTTTACCGCACCTTCAATACGATTCAGTGTTGAACGACCTTCAAGGGCAACAATGGAGCGAGTGACATCATTTTCGATAATACTGGTAAGACCCCCCTCAGCATTCGAAAAACCAAGTCTTGCCGTGACAATCAAAACCACACAGACAGCGACGACGAGGATCTGTGGAATAAAAACTTTGACAAGCAAACTGCTTTGAGACCACCAACGAAACATGACATCTTCCCCTTCTGATAAGATGTTCTATTAATAATAAATAGAAGTGAAAAAAGAATTACCGAAATAATATGATGGTATGACGTCAATATAGTATTCAAGCTGGTTTTTTCGATGATATTGGGAGCGAGATGGTTCTTTCTTAAATGAATACATATGTGTTACTTTGTAATCGAGGATTGAACTCTCTCTTTGCGTTTTAGATTGAAAATGAGTATCAATTCCGTTCCATGAGCGTCCTATTAAATGCCCTTCACAAAGCGGCGCACGATTATAGAAGTCAGAAGGCTCCTGTTATTGTTCCGTTATTGTCATCGCGTCCTGCTTTCTCGTTGAGGAAGCGGGTGGCGTTTGTTTCTGCGCTTGTGGCTCTCCTTTTCGTTGTTATTGGCGTGCTGGCTTTTTATGGTGGTGAGGCGGTGGCTGCGAAAGAAAACCTTTCAAAACGACAGGTTGCCGCTACACTTGTTCAAAAGAGCCCGCCGACTTCAAAGAAGGCTCGCAAGATGCAAGAGGGTGAGCCTTTGGGCATCGCTCTTTCAGAGGGAAGCCAAGATTCCGAGGTTCAGGACAAGCCCGTTAAGGCCGCGCCAGCCACCGCCACGAAATCGGGTGCAACGATTGTCGTGACCAAGGTCGAGAAAAAGTCGGCGAGCAGTGAAGATAGCGAGGATGTCGAGCGGGGTAGCGGCGATACGCTATCGCTCGCGCGCAAGGCTACGCAGGATGGAGCTTGGGACAAGGCCATCAAGCTGTATGGCGTGATTTTGAAAAAAGAGCCTAAAAATCAGGCGGCCTTGCAGGGCAAGGTTTTTGCGCTCTCGCAGCGTGGGCGCGATGAGGATTTGGACGTTTTGGATGGAATAGCCGAGAAAAACCCGTCTCTAGCGGCGGTGCATGCCGCCCGCGCCCGCATTCTGGTGCGGCAAAAGGATACGATGGAGGCTTTGACCGCTTGGCAAAAGGCCGTTGCGCTTGATCCCAAGAACAAGGATTGCCGTCTGGGCCTAGCCATCTTGAATGACAAGCTGGGACGGCAGGATGAGGCGCTGAAGCTTTATCGTGCGATCCCCAAACCCTTGCCGCCCGAGGCGCAGCGTCGTTTGGACTATTTGGCGTCGCATGAGGCGTCTGCGCCATCGTCTGCGGATGATGCAGGCGAAAGAGATACGGACGAGTAAAGGGACTTTATGCCTTTTTTGACGCATTTTGGCCTTGCCACCTATCCCTTTGGTCTTACACCCAATCCCGCCCTTTATTACGCGTGGGGTGAAACGGAATCCCTTCTTGCGGCGTTGAAGTTTTCGATCACGCGTGGCGACGGCCTTTTGAAAATTGTTGGTGAGGTCGGGAGTGGTAAGACGCTTTTGTGCCGCCTTCTTCTCGATGGTTTAAATCAGCTTCCTATCGATATTGCTTATCTTAATGCGCCTGTGGCGATCCAACCCAATGCGCTGCCTGCACTGGTTGCTCATGAGTTTGGGATCAAGCGCAAGGCTGGGCAGGACGAAGGCGAGGCGCTTCGCACGTTCCTTTTGGCAAGGCATGCGCAGGGTCGTCGTTGCGTTTTGGTGATTGATGAGGCGCAGGCGCTTGGCGCGGCGGGACTGGAGGTCGTGCGGCTTCTCTCAAACCTTGAGACGGAGACGGACAAGCTGTTGCAGATCGTTCTGTTTGGGCAGGCGGAGCTTGACCGGCTTTTGCATCAAAAAGCCTTGCGTCAGATTTTACAGCGCATTCATTTCAGCTTTATGACAAGGCCGTTTCCGCGCGAGGTTGTGGATTCGTACATTCGTTTTCGCCTAGAACATTGCGCGGTGAAGGCGGGTAAGGGGCGGCATAAAAAGAGCGGCCTTAGCGTTTCCTTTGCGCCACAAGCCACGTCGATGATCGCTCGCGCCAGCGGCGGCTTGCCGCGCCTTGTGAATGTCTTGGCGGATAAGGCTTTGCTGGCGGCCTATGCGCAGGGCGTAACGCTGATTGAGCCCGCGCACGTTCACGCTGCGTGCCGCGAGACGGCAGGGTTGGCGTGGCCGTGGAATTGGATCAATAAATTCCTTCCATAACCGCGCCCGTGAGAAGGTTGAGGCTTTGGTTGGTTCGCAGCGTTACCTCGCGCGGCTCTTTCTCGCCCAGCAAAAGGATGGACAGGCGCACGCTATCCGGCTCGACGCTTTGGATATGAAGGTTGGGTCGATCCGTCTGAGGCGTCCATTTTTCGCCCTGAAGCCACACCGTCCATTGATCCGCACTGACATACATAATGCTACCGCAATGAAGAACGTGCTTGGCTTGCGCCAGCAAAGCGGGCTCCTCGCGGCGTAACGCGGTTTCAATTTGCCAGACTTCTTGGGGCGTATAAAACAGCGAGGGCGGCGCCTCTTGCGCCCTCAGTGGTGAGGCGAAGAGGGCAAGTGCGGCGAGGAAAAGGCCTTTTCTTATCATGGCGCAGCTCCCTCGGCGGGTGCATTGGTTAGCCACAGAAAGCGTGCTGTCATGTGAAGGTTGAGCGCGGACAAAGGCGCGGCGTCATTATGGACGATGGGCTTGATCGTCAGTTGTTGCAGGGCCAGACGACCCTCTAGCGCATTCAGGTGGGACAGGAAGCCTATAATATCGGCATCATTAGGCGCGTCAGCCTCTAGCGTCAGCGCACTTTGCGCTATGCCGTCGATCCCCGTGAACGGCCCTGTTCCCGTCCATGGCTGCGTGGCAGAGAGAAGATAGGTCGTGTTAAACAGTCGCGCCGAGGCCGCCACGCTTTCCAGCCGCTGGGTCATCAACGGGCGGTCACTGGGCGCAAGAAGGGCGCTGATGTCGTTGGGGGAGAGTGTTCCGTCGATGGTTTTTGCCGTCTGCAGGTCTGCTTCAAATTGCACCTTTTGCTGGGCAAGGGCGAAGAACCGCGCCGCAAGGTCGTCTTGCGTTTTGGCTTGGCGTAGTCGCAAGACTTGCGCCGCCATCGGCTCCACCAGCGTCAAGGTAAGCGCCAGCGCAAGCCCCAAGACCCACGCGCGGTGATAGAGCCATTGGCGGCGGGTCATGGCTCTTTCCTTTCAATGGTGAAAGAGGCCGTGTCCTTGGGTGCGGCGCTCTTTTGTTGAGTGGCGCTAGAGAGGGCCGCGCCCGCGCCACCTTCTTGTGGCCCCTTCACGAGCGTGACGGCATAGGCTGGTAGGCCTTCTTGTAAAATACGCAAAAGCGCGTCGGCTTGAACCCTGTTTTGATCGGACTCATTGTCTGTTGGCGCAGCGAATTTGACATCAAGCGTCAGGACGCCCTCTTTCCAGTCAAGCGTGGTCGCCCTTGCATGATCTTGCATAAGCGGCGCAAGGTCGGTCCAAAGCGCGACGATTTCGGGCGGGGTGTTATGGAACAAACGCTGGCGCTCTACGGCTCGTCTTAAGGTCGCCAGCGACCCCGCGTTATCGCCCGTTGTCGCTTTGGCTTGAGAGCTGGCCAAGCTTGTCTCCAGTCTTTGAACGGCTTCGCGCGAGGCGTAGGTGGCTCTCAGGTCTTTGGTCAGCAAGGCCGTGTCTACCGTCATCATCGCAAGGAGAAGGGCCAGCATCAACGCCATAGCGATCAAGCCCGCGAGACGGATACGCGATGCGTTGTAAAGCCTCCGCGTTTCCGGCTTCATCAGGAGGGCAGTAGGGCGGCGGCGCTGCGCTAGGGCGACAAGGTGCAGCAGATCGCTATGCGGCTCATCCTCTGACGGGGCAAAGGGAAGGCCAAGCGTGAGCGCTGCTTGATGCGGCGTGAAAAGAGCGCGGGAGGACACATCCATCGGCGTAACGGCCAGCGCTTCGTGCGTGGCAGCGGCCATCACGGCAACAAGCGTCAGCGGTTCATCGGATGTCAGGCCAAAACGCGCCAGATAGTCGCGCAGGGTCTTAATTTCGACCGCGATGGTGGAGGCGATGAGGCCTGCGCTGGACGATGCGGGCGGTGAGCGCGTGAGGCGTGTGAAAACCATCTGGCCATCGCGCATGGCGATAAAGCGGGTGTGCCCCGTTTTCTGTTGCGTTAGGAAAAAGCACCAGCCCGTTGCCGCCGCAGGTGTAAGACGAGCGGCAAGGCCCGCGCTTTCCATCGGCAGCAGGCTAACAAAACCGGACAGGGCAGAACGCGCCGCCAGCCTCTCCAGCCAGACGGAAAGCGCGGCGTTTTCTTGGATGGCCATCAGCGTTGCGGTTTTATTTTTGTGCTGAAGAAATCCTTTATGTTCATGGCCTTCATAAGCGTCGTTCAGGCGGCGCTTTAGGATTTTAAGGCGATCCCAAGGTGCAAGAGGTGGCAGGGTTTCCGTTTTGTAAAGCTGCGCCTCACCATCATAAAGGATGAGGACGGGCACACGCGGCGCGGCGGCCAATTCATCCATAATCGCGCCTGTTTCGTCTTTGTCGCTCGTGGCTGCAAAAACGGGATGGGCCTTTTTCAGTCGCGCGGGCGGCAGCAAGAACGCGCCCCTGTCGCCGACCAAAAGAAGAAACGAGCGTTTGGGGTTCATGGCCTTACATTCCCTGCGCAAGTGGCGTGAGCGAGCCATAGACAGGCCCCAGAACAGCCAGAACAATCCATGCCAACAACCCACCGACCGACAGGGTAAGCGCAGGCTCTAACGCGCCAAGGAAGGCGTCGATGGATTCTTTGGCCTGCGTCTCAAAGCCCGCTGCGATGTCATCTAGCACGGCTTCTAGCGTGCCACTTTTCTCGGCGACGATCAATCTCTGCGTGATAAGCGGATCAAACAGCGTGGCCGTCGCTTGGGACAAGGGCTTGCCTGTTAAAAGGCTGTTTTTAGCCTCTACCACTTGTGCCTCTAGCGCGGCGTTGACACAGGTTGGTGCTGCCGTCTCTAAGGCTTCGGGCAGGGTTAACCCCGCCTTGATCAAAAGAGCAAAGCTTGCCGTCAGGCGCGACAGCGCGATTTTTTGAAGAAGAACGCCAACCACGGGCAGGGAAAGAAGGATGCGATCCGTCGTGATTTTTACGGCGTGATGGCGGCGGCGTAGGTGGACGAGGGGAACAGCCAGTGTCAGTGCCGCAAGAGGCAACGCCCACCACAAGGTTGCGAACAAATCGGCGCTGCTGATCAAAAAGAGGGTCATGGGCGGCAAGGTCGTGCCCAAGCTTGTCAAAAAAGCGATGAGTTGAGGCACGACGAACGTCATCATAAAGCCCGTTACGCTCAGCGCGACGACCATCAGAAACAAGGGATAGCGGATGGCGCGGCGCAGTTGTTTTCTCAGCGCCTGTTGTTCTTGAAAATGGCGGGCAAGGCGCGAGAAGGTTTCCGCAAGGTCGCCGTTTTTCTCACCCGCGCGAAGGATGGACAGGGCCACCGCGTCGAATAGAAAGGGGACGCTTTCAAAGCTTTGCGTGATGGAGGCTCCCGCTAAGAGTTTCTTTTCAATCTCGTCCAAAGGGTGGCGCAGGGCCGTATCACGCATGGCTTGAAGAACATGGTGAAGCGCCTGCGCAAAAGGCAGGCCCGCTTTCAAAAGATCGCGCAACTGCCCGCAGAGGAGAAGGCGTTCTTCACCTCGCAATGTGGGTTTGAACGGGTTGACCCAAAGGGAAGGCGGCCCCTCGCGCCGTTCGCGGGCGTCGATCAGCTCCATATCCTGCTGGCGCAAAAGGCTGGCCAGATCGTTCTCATTCGCCGCTGTCATCAGGCCTTTTTGCAAGCGTCCTGCCGCATTCACCGCGCGATAGGCAAAGGCGGTCATGGCCGTCCCCGTGTCAGATCAACGGCGCGGCGCAGATCGTCCAAGGCAATGTCTCCCGTCATAACGCGCCTTAGGCCATCTTGTTGCATCGTGACGAAACTCTCGCGGCGGGCGGCATCCAGCAGCGCGGCGCGGGGCGCTTTGGCCGCGATTAGGTCATCCAGCGCGGGCGTGATGGGAAGCGCTTCGGCAATCACGCTGCGTCCCATGCGTCCCGTGTGACCACACGCCTCGCATCCCTCGGCTTCGGTCAGCTGTGGCGCGTCAAGGCAAAACGCGCTGAAAAGGCCTTGCTCTTCGGGGGTGGCCTCGCGCTCATGCCGGCAATGGGGGCAGAGCGTGCGGACAAGGCGCTGCGCGATTAAGCCCGAAAGATTGCCGGAAAGGACTCGCGGGTTAAGGCCCAGATCGATAAGGCGCGGCAAAGTCCCCAGCGCATCATTGCTGTGCAGTGTCGTATAGACTTGGTGACCCGTCATCGCGGCGCGAAGCGCCATCTGCGCGGTTTCGGGATCGCGGATTTCGCCGATCAGGATAATATCGGGATCCATACGTAAGATGCCGCGCACGCCTGCCGCAAAATCGAGATTCTGGCCATCGGTAAGGGAGGTCTGGCGGATTAGCTCCAGCTGATATTCAACTGGCTCCTCCAACGTCGCAATATGCACGTCGGGCGTGCTTATTTTCTTCAGCATAGAATAAAGCGTGGTTGTCTTGCCGCTGCCCGTTGGCCCCGTCACCAGCGTGATGCCTTGCGGTTTGTCCGTCATAGCTTGAAGGCGTACTAGCGTCGCCGCGCTATAGCCCAAGGATTCCAGCGGCAGCAGGGATTTTTTATGATCCAAAAGGCGCACGACGATGGTTTCACCCCACACCGTCGGCATGATCGCCACGCGGCAATCGACCACGCTATCGCCCTGTTGTTTTTGAAAGCGGCCATCTTGGATGCTGCGTGTGTCGGCGATGTTCATGCCAGCCATAATCTTCAGGCGGTGGGACAGCGCAGGCCAGTGAGTCAGATGAATGGCGCGGATTTGGCGAAGGCGGCCATCGATACGATAGCGCACGCGGACAAAAGATTCTTCGGGTTCAAAATGAATATCGGATGCGCCTTGCCGGATGGCTTCGGCCAAAAGGTGATCGACAAGGCGGATAACGGGATGCTCCGCCTCTGCCTTGGCGGGGGACGCTGTGGACTCAATCTCATGCAAAAGATCATAAAGGCTGTCCGCCCGCGCTGTAAGACTGTCCAGAAAGGCGTCAAGCGAGGCTTGCGATGAGACGCAAAGAGAGAGCGTCGTGGCTAGAGGAAAGGCGCGATGAACCTCATCAATCGCGACCAGATCGAACGGGTCAGCCAGCGCGACGGTCAGGGTTTTTCCCGTCAGCGATAGGGGAAGCGCCTTTGCTCTCCTGACCTGATGCGGCGAAAAGTTTTCCAGCAACGCAAGGTCGGGCGCGATGGCGTCCAAAGGCAGGAACGAAACGCCCGCATGCCGCGCCAGCGCCTTGGCAAGGCTTTCCTGATCCAAAAAACCAAGCCCAATAAGCGTTGCACCCAGCATAAGGCGTGTTTTGGCTTGCTCATGAAGGGCGATGTGAAGCTGATCGGGCGTTATGATTTTCTCGCGCACCAGACGCTCGCCAAACTTAAGAGGCGCGCGCAAGGGCGGGAGAACCTCGACCTCTGTCAGGCTGTCATCATCAAAAGCGAAGGCTTGGGCGGTTGCTTTCATGCTTGTCACCATGTCGTTTGACAGGCTGGATTGCCAAGGGCGGTGACGAGCGCGTCGCGTCCCGCATAAACCATCACGTCGTCATACGGCGCGGCGGGGTCGTTTGAAAAGGGAGCCTCGACATACGCCAGATCGCTGTTTGCGTTGCAACGCTCAAAGCCTCCTGTGGCCGAGCATGGTGTAAGCGCGCCTTTAAAGAGATGATCATTAAGGCCTGCGCTGATGAGAGGATCGGCCTTGAACGCGCCCCAGCCGTTCGCGCCGTGGCTAAGGAAGAGGATCGCCGCTTGCTGCGTTCCGCCGCCAACGGTTGCGACAGCAATGCGATTAGAGGAGGGCAGATTGGCTTGGCATAGGCCTTTGCGGCTTTCGCCTGTGACACATAAGGGCGTGGTGTCCCCCGCCATGCAAAGGGCTGTTGGTGGCACGACGCCGAAGTTGATGGTCAACGCCGGATCGACGCGCATGGTAATCCAGCGACCCCAGCCATCCTTAGCCGTTTGTGTGGGAACGCCTAGCGAGACAAAGGGCACGATACCCTCGGCCACAGAACAAGTTCCGCAAGATGACGTAACGGTATCGCCGCGCACGCGCCCAAAGCCCGCCCCTGTCGTGGCGGCGGGTGTGGGGCAGGGCAGGCAGCCATTGGCCTGCACAAAAGCGGCAGAGGCCCGCATCAACGCCTGCAAATTGCTTTGCGTAGCGCTGACTTGCATGGTTTGCCGAAAGGTGGTCAGGGCGGGAAACACGATCATGATCACAAGACCGATAATCACCAGCACCATGCTCATCTCGGCAAGTGTAAAGGCTTTTCTATGAATTCGGTTTAGCGTCGTCATACCGGCGAAAGCCGGTATCCAGTTGCGCCGTGTCCACGGCGCGCATGAGTCAAAAACATGAGAAATTAGTCTATTTTTTATCAACCAACCTTTTATGCCGCGCGGACGCGCGGCGCTGGATTCCGGCTTTCGCCGGAATGACGGAGGGGAGGGTGGGTTTATGATGAGCCCTTGAATTGTTTTGCGAAGAGAGCGTCTCATTCGCTTTTAAATCCTTACGCACATCGTATAGGTCGTGTCGTCGCTATAGGTCGTTATGGGCGCGTTTGCGCTGCTGCCCGTGGCGTTTGTGTAGGGCGTGGCTTGGATTGATCCCGCGTTGCTCGTGCCGTCGTCAAGCCTTGCGTCGATGGCTTGCGCCGCGCCCGCCGTGACTTTGTCCAAGCACAAAACGGTCGTCGTGAAGACACCACCAAACGCGCCATTTTGGAAACCAAACACGCCACCAAAAGGATTGGGGGGCTGAATGGCCGTCGTGCCACCCGTTACTTGATTTTTCACAAGCCCCGCCGCGCGAAGGTGCGCCCAAACATGCAGGCTCTCGCTGGCTGTTCCCGTTGTCGTCGTCGTGTCAAAGGAACTGGCCGTCCCGATCTTGCCATCATTGTTGCCATTCGCGCTTTGCGTCATCGAAGAAAAGCGCGTCGTCGCGCTGGGATCGTCGCCCGCTAACGCGCCATAGTTTTGGGTATAGGTTTGCAGTTGCCCTTGATAGGCTTGGATGCCGTTGATCGCGTTGGTGATGCGGGCGTTTTGGATAATCTGCTGTCCCGTCAGCACGCCGCCGATAATCAGACCAATGATGACCAGAACGATGGAAAGCTCGACAAGGGTAAAACCGGATTGCGTCGTTTTGTTTTTCACTTTTATCTCCATCTAGCGCTGGGGAAGGGGAAGAGGGCGAGGATCGTTGTTGTATTTTTTGTACAGGTCAGTATCGGCTTTGTCGGGTGTGGCGTTGTTCAAAATCGTGGCGCGAAGAAGGATCACAAGCTCGCTGGTTGTGCCTTGGTTATCGCGTGATTTGGCAAGGTTGCCGACGACGGGCAGCGCGTCAAAAGGCGGCACGCCTTGATCCGAATTTTCCGAGCTGTCTTGCATCAACCCGCCCATCACCGCGACTTCGCCCGATTGCAGTTGAAGGACGGAGTCCATCTCGCGCACCGCTAACACGGGTATTTTCGATTGAATGGGGTTGGTGACGCCCGCGTTGGCGGCGTTAAGCCCAATGGAAGGATCATTCACGCGATCAATCACGCGCGAGATCGTGGGGCGCAAGGTCATCGTCACGCGGTTGCTGTCCGCGTTGATGGCCGGTTGCACCGTCATGACAAGGCCGACGGGAACGGTGCGCGGTGTGCTGGAAAAAACGGGCGTGCCCGACACAACAACACCGCTGGCGTTTGTCGTGGTCGGAAACTGCGCCGAGGTCAGGAAATAGACTTCGTTGCGGGCGACCTTTAGGACGGCAGTCTGGTTGTTCATGACCGTGAGGCGCGGTGAGGACAAGACGCGCGTCGTGCCAAAGGTGCGTACCAGACTTAAAATGCCGTTAAAATCCTTGGTATCCAGCGAGGCCGTAAAAAGACCCGTTGAGGCGGCGGTCATGGCTACGCCCACCCCTGGTGCGCCGAAATTGGCGGCTAGGCCCGTTGCGCCTTTAAACAATGTTGACCAGTTGACGCCGCTTTGGAACTCATCGGATAGCTCAACCTCGACGATCCGCGCTTCAATCAACACTTGTGACGAGGCCTTTTGATCTAGGCGCGTGAGAAAAGCTGCGACGGCTTCTTGCTGGCGGCTGTTGCCATACACGGTGACAAGGCCGCCTTGACGATCAATGCTGAAATTGGATTCCTGTTTGGCATCGCCTGCACGGCTCGTTGTCAAAGGCTTGTTCCTAACGGCGGTGGCGAGAACTTGCGGCAAAGACTTTTCAACCTCGCTCCAGAAATCAGCGTCCGAACTTGCCGCGATTTTCGACGTTGAGTTGTTATCGCTGCCGCTCTTTCCCCCACCACTGCTGGTTCCGCTGCTTCCGTTCGCGCCCGCGACATCAACATCAAAGACGTTCGTGGCGATGGTGACTTCGCTGGTCGTTTTGCGCGACAGGCTCAGGTGATCGAGGGCATAGGTGCGTTGATAGGGCTCATCCACTTCGATCCGCACGAACGCGCCATCCGCTTTGTACCGTAGGCCCGCCAGATCGCAAATGCGGCGCAAAACAGTGTCAAAGGGCTGCTCATGTGCGGTAAAAATAATGCTGCCTTCGATGCGCGGGTCAATCTCTAGGTTGACCTCACCCTCGCGGCCCAGCTCAATCAATATATCGCGCAAGGGAACAGAATCCGAAATCGTCACGCTGACTTTTTTGTCCGGCAAATCGGGGTTATAAAGGCTTTCGGGAGAAATGGCCTCAGGCAAAGCAGGGATAGGGGGCGGCGCATCCAGCAATAAAGGCGGCAGCTGCAACGCCGATTCCAAATCGGGAATGGGGGGAGGCTCTTCCAAAGGAAGGTTCTTTTTTTCCTTCGGCTCACCGCGATGGCGGAGCGCCAAATAATCCGCGCGGTCCATATTGCCCGCAGGGTCAATCTTGTCAGGGGGAAAAGTATTGGTGCAGGAGACTAAGAAGAGGCACAGGCTCAAAACAGTCAAAGATGTCTTCAAGAAAGCACTCACGCGTAACCGTTCCCGTTTCTTTTTCACAAAAACACTACAAATTATAGCGATGAAAGAAACTGAACGGAATAGGGGTGTATGTCAAAGCATTAACGCTCGTAGGGGTTGTGGATAACACCACTTATCTGTGGATAATTAAACCTTATACCAACCGCCATTTGGAATGATCCATTTAAAAAATAAGAAAACGGGATCCCCGCTTTCCCCCTACGCTGCTTCGCAGCTTCGGCGCGACAGGTCGCGGGGATGACGCTTGTGGATTGATATTAAAAACAAATCCGTCATTCCCGCGCCCTCGTCCCGCCGCACTTGCGGCGGGCGAAAGGGCAAAGCGGGAATCCCGTTTGTTTTATCTCTTAATGAGTCACGTTATCGTGCCGTTGGTATTAGGGCATTACCCCTGTTGCCTTTTCACCTCATACAGCGCGATGGCGGTGGCGTTGGAGACGTTGAGGCTGCCGATGCGTCCGCTTGTGGGCAGGCGGGCAAGATCGTCGCAGCGCTCACGCGTCAGGCGGCGCAGGCCTTCGCCTTCGGCTCCCATGATCAGCGCGACACGGCCCTCGGAAAGTTTGGATTCGCTTAAATCCTTTTCGCCTTCTTCGGCCAAACCAACGCACCAGAAATTCTCGGCCTTCAGCGCGTCAAGGGTGCGTGCGATATTGACGACGGAGATAAGCGGCACATGCTCAGCCGCGCCGCTTGCGGTCTTGGCCATAATGCCCGTGGCCGATGGCGCGTTGCGCTCGGTCACAATCACAGCACCCGCGCCAAACGCGGCGGCGGATCGCAAAATCGCACCGACATTGTGCGGGTCGGTCACTTGATCCAGAATGATGACCAGCGTGGGCGCGTTCTCTTGCCCCAGTAGATCGTCAAGGCTCATCTCTGCCAGAGGTTCGACCTCTAACGCGACACCTTGATGCACGCTGCCATGCGGCAGGAAATGTTCAATGGCTGACTTTTCCGATGAAAGGGGGGGGGGACGGGTAAGGCCTTTGGCCGTCGCCTCGTCCAGCGCTTCTTGCATCGCGGCCATGCCTGCCTCGGTCGTCCATAGGCGATGGCATTGGCGGCTGGGATTAAGCCACGCCTCACGCACCGCATGAATCCCCCAAAGGAGAATGCCTTGCCGGTTCAGGCTCTCGCGCTTGGGCTGCATCGGGCGGCGCTTTTCAAAGGAGCGAGGCGCAGCGGCAGAGAGGGTAGGGGCGGCAGCCTCGCGGGGCGGAGCGCGACGCGGACGCTTGTCCGTAGCGCTTGGGCTACGCTGATCATCCCGATTGCCAAACGCAGGTTTCTTGGAAAAGCGTGAAGCTGGGCGTGAGGTTGGCTTGCGCGTTTCTCCACGAGGCGCGGCTTCTTCGGCGCGGTCAAAGCGGCGCGGGCGCTTATCCGCATCCCTGCCTGTGCTTCTGCTTGCGGGACGCCCATCATCCCGATTGCCAAACGCAGGCTTCTTGGAAAATCGTGAAGCCGGGCGTGAGGTCGGTTTGCGCTCTTCTCCCGATGAAGCGCCTTCCCCAGCGCGATCAAAGCGGCGGGGGCGCTTGTCCGCAGAGCCTTCCGTCTTGCGGCCACCCGTAGGCTTGCTAAAGGACTTTCCAAAGGAAGGGCGTTTGGCGCCAGTTGAGGGGCGTCCTGTGGGCTTGCCTGTCGGCTTACGCGGGCTGCTTTTCATGATTTTTTGCTTTCTTGAGACAATCTTGAAGAATTTGTGTCCTACTCAAGCCTGTGGGATTGACAAGCGCAAGTAAAATCCGTTATTTGGCTGCTTCCCACTGTGATGTGGGACAAAAATGTGGAAGGGTGGCCGAGTGGTTAATGGCAGCAGACTGTAAATCTGCCCTCTTACGAGTACACAGGTTCAAATCCTGTCCCTTCCACCATTCTTCGCAAGCGCAGCTTGGGGAGAATGCCACGGCGCAGCCCAACGGGCGAAGACGGGCTGGTTGCCGCGCTTGCTACGCCTCGGCAAGCCAGTTATGGGCTACTCCCCCAAAGGATGGCGCAACGGCGAAAGCAAAAAGGAGCCTTGACGAGGCTGGGGACTTTCTGACACCATTAAAGGCATGAAAGCTTTGAACAGAAAAATAAACCGTCTGGCCGCTGCGTGTTGTTGATCCATTGACGCGCGCGCTTGGTTTATTCCGTCTTTTTCTGTTTTTATGAGGCTCTCCATGGATCATACCCCTTCTTCGGCTAGCGTTGTTTGGCAAAGTCTTCGTTCTGAATCCCATTACTTTGTCGGTAAGGGCGACCCTGTTGCCGCCGCCTTGTTGCGCCTGTTTGAGGTGTCAGCAGGGTTTGGCGATATGCTTTCCCGCCTTTTGGCGTACCAGCTGGCTAGTCCCTTTATCGATTACGATTCTTTGCGGCGTCTATTGTTCGAAGCCTTTGATGGTGATCCTGCCGTGATCGATCAGGCGGCGCGTGACTTGCTGGCCGTCAGGGCTCGCGATCCGGCGGCAGAGGGATTGCTGCGTCCCTTGCTGTTTTTCAAGGGCGTGCAGGCCATCCAGACCTATCGCGCCGCGCATATTTATTGGCATAAGGGGCAACGGGATACGGCGCTTTATTTGCAAAATCGCTCCAGCGTCGTGTTTGGCGTTGATATTCATCCGGCGGCCAAGTTGGGGGCGGGGCTGATGATGGATCATGCGACAGGCGTGGTGATCGGCGAGACGGCAGTGGTCGAGGACGACGTATCGATTTTGCACGGTGTTACGCTGGGCGGCACAGGGAATGAGCAGGGGGATCGTCACCCCAAGGTGCGGCGAGGCGTGATGCTGGGTGCGGGCGCGAAGGTCTTGGGCAATATCGAGATAGGACAGGGAGCCTGCATAGCGGCGGGGAGCGTGGTTCTTAAGGACGTGCCGCCGCATGTGACTGTGGCGGGCGTTCCAGCGGAAATTGTGGGGCGTCCTCGCAGCGAAGATCCCGCCAAGGCGATGGATCAGACGTTGGCGCATTGAGTATAAGAAACAGGCTTGCTTTTATAAGCGTTGTAGTAAGGATTGAAAGGCTTGGAAGGCAGAAGGCCGAAGCGCTTCGCTTCACGCTCAATGGTTTTTAAGGCGGCGTGTATATAAGATTCTAAGGTGTCGTCTATTGGCGTTACTGGAGTGCAAAGGGGATCATGGTTGCAATGGAATAAATGGAACAAATGGGTGGCGTGAGTAAAAACCGTTCCCTTTCGTGGCGATAAGCTATGTCCTATGGTAAGAGAAAAGTAGATGGGGGCTAATTTGCCATTGCTATAGCTTATAGGGCCGCTGGGAACATTGGTGTTGAAAACACTATGGACTTTGTTGTTTCCCGTGAGGCCGTGGAAGTATCGAATCCCAGATTCAGGATGATGTGATAGAATATCAAGGCCTTCCTTAAAGCACATTATCGCGTTTTTTATCTCGCGAGCGTCTACTTGTTGCGGGTACACTGAATAAAGAAAGGGGGAAGATGCTGTCATGGGAAGGACCTCGTAAAACAGAATCATGCAAAATAACGAATCATACTGGCAATTTTTTTCCTTCAATTCAATAGACTATATAGGCCTTTGAGAAATTATTTCTTGGTAAACCGCGCCGCCAGCTCCATATGCGGGGACCATAGGAATTGGTCAACGGGAAGCATTTTTTCCAAGGTATAGCCGCCCTGAATGAGTATTTTGGCATCGCGGGCGAAGCTGGCCGGATCACAGCTGACGGCCACGATTTCGGGGACATCGCTTTGGGCCAGATGCGCAGCTTGGGCCTTGGCGCCGCTACGCGGCGGATCAAAGATCACCAGATTATAGTCGTTGCATTCGCCCGTTGTGAACGGATCGCCCATCAGGTTCCGCAGGCTGACCTGATAACGCCCTGATGCCTGTGCCGCGCGTTGGAGGGATTCGATAGCGGGGCCGTCCAGATCGGCAAAGTGGACGCTTTTGACGTTTTCAAAGGACAGGCCGAAGCCCCCAAGACCGCAGAAAAGGTCTAAAACGCGCATTCCCTTTTCGTCATGCGTGGTGGCGAAGTTGATGAGGGCGGATTCTCCAGCCTCGGTGGCCTGCAGGAAGGACGCCGGAGGAAAAGGCAATTGTGTTATGCCAAAGCGAACCGTCAGGGGGTGGGCGTGGGCGATGGGCTCGACGGGGCTGCGGTCCCACTTGCGCCAAGACAGGTGGGCGACGCCCAAGGCTTGGGCCAGCGCGGCAAGATTGTGCCTTTGATCCATTTCCAGCTTGGGGCCGCCAATAAGCACAACATCAAGTCCGTCAGGCAGAGCCGTTACCTGAATATCGCACCCCATGTCTTGGGGCAGCCAAAGGGAAAGGTGCTTCTTCAAAGGCTCTAGCAGTGCCGTAATGGCAGGCAGCATAACACTGCACATGGTGATGGGAACGATGGCGTGGCTGCGCCATTCGTTAAAGCCAAGAGTTACGAGTCCTGTCTTATCGCGATGCGCGACAAAGCGGGCGCGCCTGCGCGTTTGGATGGCCGTGGTGACGACGGGCATCATGGACGGGAGGGGAAGGCCGGCGCGGATCAAGGTTTGCTGCAACTGGCCTAGCTTGACGTTGGTATAGGCCCCGTCCTTCATGTGTTGGAACTGACAACCACCGCATTTTGAAAAGTGGACACAGGGCGGGTCGTTGCGAAGAGAGCAGGGGATCAGAATTTCCAGAAGCTGACCGCGCTTAACCATATTGTCGTTATCGGGAACATCAGCGCGAACACGTTCACCCGTCAACGCGCCCGAGATGAAGATAGTTTCATTCCCGTGGTGGGCAATGCCATCGCCTTGCGTGCCGACATCGTCAATCGTGAGCTCTAGGATGGTCATAACGGCTTCTGTTTTGCTTTTTGATTTATAGGAGAAGCCGCAGTATAGTCACGCTTCGTTAATAATTAGTGCAAAAAAGGACGACATCAATGCGGGGCTATTTTGGCGTGGGAGTAGAAGGTATTAGCAAAAGCTTTAACCTTGGGAATCTGGTGCGAACGTCCCATTCTTTTGGCTCCAGCTTTTTCTTTACCATCGGCTCGGCCTTGGATTACCAGAACATTCGCACGTCGGACACGTCACACGCGGCCATTCATATGCCTTTTTATGCCCATGAGAATGTCGAGGCCTTTACACTTCCCGACGATTGCTCGCTGGTGGGGGTAGAGCTTTTGGACGAGGCGGTGGATTTGCCGACGTTCCGCCATCCTCTTCGCGCTGCCTATGTTCTGGGGCCAGAGAAAGGCAACCTCTCGCCCGCGCTGGTGGCGCGCTGCGATCATATCGTGAAAATCCCGATGAAGTTTTGTGTCAATGTCGGTGTGGCGGGGGCTTTGTGCCTTTATGATCGGATGATCTCTCTTGGCTCGTTTGCGGAGAGGCCCGTTACGCAAGGCGCACGCGTCAAGAGGTAATCTTGCCCCAGCGTTGACTTTTTGCCCGTTTCCTGCGGTTCGCTGCGCACGTACATTAACGTACGCTTGCGCTGCGATCCTCGCAAACAAACAAAAATCCTTTGCTGGTTCAAGATTACGAACAGGCCTTAAGGCAGGGCTATTCTCCTGTGGCGCTATGCTTGCGGATGAATTGGTGGACAAGCGGCTGGATGTTGTTGCGCCATTTGCGCCCGTTAAACACGCCATAATGGCCGACGCCGATTTCAAGATGGGATTGTTTCATTTCAGCCGGAAGGTTGCTGCAAAGGTCAAGCGCCGCGCGTGTATGTCCTGCGGGCGATAGATCGTCAAGCTCGCCTTCAACAGTGAGCAGTGCTGTCTTGGTGATGGTGGCGGGGTTCACTTTGCTGCTGCGCCAGACAAACGAGCCGTTCGCTAGATCGTGTCGTTGATAGGCGCGTTCAATATACTGAAGGTGAAATTCTTCCGGCACATCCATCACGGCCAGAAACTCGTTATAGAAGGCCTCATGCGCTTCGACAGCATCATCGTCCCCGCGCACAAGATGCCGATAATACTGGACTTGCTCTGTAATATGACTGTCTAAAGACATGGCCATGCGATCAAGAAGCTGCATTATGCCGGGATAAACGCGCCGGAACGCGCCCGCATAATAAGTCGGAACCATCTGGATTTGCGCGGTGCGAAACCACGACAGGGAATGGCTTTTGGCCTCTTCGCTAAGAGCGCAGGGCTGGCCCCGCGCATCGATGGGGCCGCCGATCAACGTCATAGAGAGAGGCTCGACCGGCGTTTCCTGCTCTGCCAAAAGCGCAACCGCGCATAAGATTGAGACTGACGCTTGACTAATCGCCAGAAGGTGAAGGTTAGCGCCAAGCGACTGGATCACGTCCATCAGATAACCAATCTGATCCTCAAGATCGAAGTAGCCTTGCGAAAGGGGAACGTTCTTCGCATCAACCCAGTCTGTAATGTAAACGTCATGGGACGGCAGCATGGCCTCAACCGTGCCGCGCATCAGCGTCGCGAAATGGCCCGACATGGGCGTGATGATAAGAAGCTTGGGATCGCCCACCAGATGTTGCGCGATTTCGGGATGGCGCGTGGCGCGGTCAAAGTGCAGCAAGTGGCAAAACGGCGTTTTGTGAACCGTCTTAATCTCAACCTCAATCGGCTCGCCGCGAAACTTCGTTGACTTGATATTGAAAGGGGGCTTTTCGTGAAAGCGCGTGCTGCGCTCAAACATCGCTATCTGCGCCTCTAAAGCGCGGCCACACTCATAGCGCGAGGTTGGGCATTGGGCGCTTTTTAGCGTTTGCGCCATAAACCGCGCCACGCTATTCCAAGGCGCCAGCGCCATATTTTGCATATCTAGTAACTGGTACAGGAACATCGAATCACAAGGGTTCAAAGCGGAGGGTGACGTTAGGCTATTATGGTTAATGCCGACTGTAAACAGGATGTCGGAGAAGGACGTTGCCAAAAATAACCGATTTTGAATCCAAAATCGGTCGAAGTTTGCTAAACACAGCAAAATCAATGGGTTAGTGTGTGGTCAAAATCGAGTCAGTATTGTTATATTTCAAGGTGTTACGGCATTAACTTTGTTCTGATGGCGACTGAGAGGCACTATTCCACGCCAGCGCAACTGTGGTGAGCGTTTTTTGACTAACACATTGATAGAAAAGGATTTCGTTTTTTGGATTTTGGGTGGCGTTTTTTCTGTATCGCGAGGCTTGATCGGGAAGGCGATCAAGGGGATAGCGAACGACGCCCCCCTCTCGTCATCCCGCACAGCGGATGACGCGGCAGCGTCAGACGCGTGATGCGGGATCCATCGCCTGAAGTGGCAAGAGGGACTTTGGTGGAAGGTTCAGGTGATGGATCCCGCATCTTCGCGATGCTGACGCATCGCTTTGTGCGGGATGACGTGGGGAAGACGAGGGCACGGGGATGACGAAGGGGGGGGCGGCAGGAGATGGATTGCCGCGCTCCCTTTGGTCGCTCGCAATTGACGGGGGTAATAGAAGGAGAAAGCACCGTCCTATTTCTTCGCCTTCATCCACCACAGGCTTTCGATATCCAGCCCGTATTTTGGATTGATGGCGGGCATGCCAAACTTGTCCCAATACGCGATCCGATACGCGCCAAAGTTCCAGTGCGGAATGACATACTGCCCCCACAACAGAACGCGATCCAACGCGTGGCACAGGGTTATCAACTCGGCGCGGTCTTTCGCGTGGATCAGCTTTTCGATCAGCGCGTCCACCACGGGATCATGCACGCCGATCAGATTGCGGCTGCCCTTTTGATCCGCCTTGGCGCTGCCCCAGAAATCGCGTTGCTCATTACCCGGAGAGAGGGACTGGCCGAACACATGAATCGTCATGTCGAAGTCAAAGCCGTCGATCATGTTTTGATATTGTGAGCTATCGACGATGCGGAAGGTCGCTTGAATGCCAAGGCGCTCTAGGTTGCGGATGAACGGCTGCACCCAACGCTCAAACAGCGGTGAGCTATCGACAATCTCAAAGCGGAAGGGCTCGCCTTTATCGTTCACCAGCTGGCCATTTTTCAAAGTCCATCCCGCTTGCGTGAGCAAGGTGGTGGCTTGCCGCAGATTGTCGCGCGCATCGCCGCTGCCGTCCGTCTTGGGAGGCTCATAGGTTTGCGTAAAAACCTCGTCAGGGATGCGCCCGCGATAAGGCTCCAGCACTTTCACTTCGTCGGGGGAGGGCAGGCCGCTGGACGCAAGCTCGGAATTCGCAAAATAACTTTTGGTGCGCGTATACGCGCCATAAGCCAGCGTCTTATTGCCCCATTCGAAATCGAATGCGAGAGCCAAAGCCTGCCTCACGCGCTTGTCTTGAAACAGCGGGCGGCGCGTGTTCATCACAAAACCCTGCATACCAGCGGGCAACTCGTTCTTGATCTCCTTTTTGATCAGCTTGCCTTCTTTGACGGCGGGCGTGGTGTAGGCGCTCGACCAATTCTTGGCGCTGTTCTCTAGGCGGAAATCATACTTGCCCGCAAACAAAGCTTCCAGCGCGACGGTCGCATCGCGGTAGATGTCGACGACGATGGTGTCAAAGTTATAGCGGCCCTTGTTGACGGGAAGATTCTCCCCCCACCAGTTGGGAACGTGGCGATAGGTGATCGTGCGTCCTGCCGTGAAGTTTTCGATCTTATACGGCCCGCTGCCCAGCGGTGGTGTGAGGGTCGTTGCGGCGAAATCCTTACCCTTCCAATAGGCTTTTGAGAGGATCGGCATCTGTCCCATAATAAGCGGAAGCTCGGTATTACCGGCGCTTTTAAAGGTGAATTTCACGCCGTTTTCGGACGTTTTTTCGGCTCGTTCGACGTCTTTATAGTAGCTGCGGTAGAACGGATGGCCCTTCTCGCGCAACGTCTCAAACGAAAAGACGACATCGTCGGCCGTGATGGGCGTTCCGTCTTGGAAACGCGCCTCAGGCCGTAGCTCATAGGCTACCCACTGCTTGTTGTCCCCCACGGTCACGCTTTTCGCGACGCGGCCATACTGGCTAAACGGCTCATCCAGAGAGCTTTCCATCAGCGTTTCGAAAACCATTGAGGATTCAGCGGCGGCTTGTCCTTTCAGGATAAAGGGATTGAGGTTGTCGAACGTGCCAATCGCGGCCAGATGCAGCGTGCCGCCTTTTGGCGCGTCGGGGTTGGCGTAATCGAAATGCGTGAAGCCTTCCGCATATTTCGGCGTGCCATGCAGCGCGATCCCGTTCGCGGGCGCAGCCGCGTAGGCTGGCGTGGCGATAAGCAGGGCAAGAAGGGCGAGGAGAAGAAGAGGGTGGTGGGACATGGTAACCAGCATTTAGGATTCAGGATTCGGCATTTAGGAAAAGAAGAGTTTAGACCTAAAGGAAAGGGGAAGCTATAGCTCCCCCCGAATCCTGAATCCTGATTGCTGAATCCTTTTTTACCCTTGTTCCTTCATGGAAGACAGGGCGATGAGGTTCTGCCAGCGATGTGAGGACAGAAGGTGCGCGAAGATAAGGCCGATCCAGCCCTTGCGCCGCCAGCTAAGATAGACATTGTCAGGCAGCAGGTCGAATTTCTTGGGGTCGATGACCTGAAAGCCCGCCAATTGCAGCTTAGAGCCGTTGGGCATGTCGATCTGCGCATCGTTGGGCATCAGCAAATTGTAGTCCTTCAGTGCTTTGACGAACTCGTCGGTCGCTTCGCCTTGTTGACGCAATGAGGCGCAAAAATTCATCGCGCTTTGCGTAAACTGTGTGGGCTTGCCGTCTTTGAACAGCGCGTATTCGCCGCTTGTGCCCAGCATCTCGCTGGTTTCATCGATGCACAGGACGTATTGCTTTTGGTTGGGATCATCCATCAACAGGAACGGATAGCGGCGGACATAGGCGGGGAGATAGCTGCCGCCCAGCCATTGGCCGTTCTCATCCAAAAAGAGGTTACTGTCGTTCGTGAGGCCGACCACGGCGGCGGGAACAGGAGAATCGCCAGCGGCAAAAACGATGGGGTAATGCGCGGCGGCCATTGGAAACTCATCGACCAGCAAGGGGATCGCGTTCGTCTTGGCGGCGAAGTTGAAATGTTTGGGAGCGGAAACAAATAATGAGGAATCATGCTCAATGTCCAACGGACGGATCGAGGAATAAAACATGGGCATATCGGGGGCAGCTTGCGTCGTATTTTGCGGGGTCTCGGTCATAGTCGCTCCTTAAATAGAATCTGATTTACCGGATGGATTTTAACCGCCGATAGGGGCGGGAAGGCAAGGCATTTCTTAGAATCTGCCCACAATCTCTACTGCAACTTTCGCTTTTTGTCTGTTTTCTGCGGTTCGCTGCGCACGTACTTTAACGTACGCTTACGCTGCGATCCTCGAAAACAAACAAAAACCCTTTGTCGCAGCGAGTTTGTGAACAGATTCTTATCATTAACATCTTTTCCTTATAAAACCCTTAAAGTGAGTCCATTATTCGGCCCGTGAACCACAGGCGGCCTTGGCGGTCTTCAACTTCGATAACCCAAAGGTCGGGATCAAAGGCGATTTGCTCGGCCAAATAGCGGTCGGCTTCTTTTTCGGGGGTTGCGTCCGTTGAAAGGGCTGGAACCCAGACCTTTTCGCCGTCCAGACGTACTTGATTGTAAACATGAGCCGTGCCGTCTAGCTTGTTGATTTTAAGGAAGAGTGCGCCGTTGCTGGGGTCGCCCTTATGCGTGACGATCATCGAGACGCCGCTTTGCGCCGCGATATGGCTTTGCGCCGCAATCAGTAAGTCGGTGGGCAGGTCGTCAGACATCGTGGATTAAATCGTCCAAAGGCTCATCAAGGATTTCGGCTTGAGGTTTAAACCGGACAAAGGGCTTGGCGATCTCAAGGCTATGGGACAGGCTTAGCGCCGTGATGGCAATTTCGCCTCGGCTAAGCAGTGCCGCTTCGCCATTTGGCAGGGGGACGGGTTCTTTTTCTTCTAAGGATAGCCAATAGTACTCCTCACCGCGTGGATTGATGCGGCGGCTGCTTAGGACGCGCGGGATGTTCTTGTGCCCCTGCATGGCCCAGCCATAGCCCTTGATCTCATCCGGCGGATAGTCGGGGATGTTGACCGACAGGCATGTTTCCTTGCGCCAGCCTTCGCGAAGGAGGCGTTGCAGAACAGCGGGCAAAACAATCTCGGTCGTCGCCCACGGCGTCTTGCCTTTCTTGGCGCTTTGTTGGCTGATCGCGATGGCGGGGATGCCCAGCATCAGCGCGGTCATCGCCGCGCCAACGGTTCCCGACAGATTGTTGGCATCCGCAATGTTGGCTGAAGGATTGACGCCAGAGAGGACAAGGCTTGGCCGCGCATCGGCCATCAGAACGTCAAGCGCCAGCGCGATGCAATCGGACGGCGTTCCCGTGACGGCATAGGCGCGTTCGCCGCGCGGGATGATTTGAAGAGGCTGACGCAGGGACAGTTTTTGGCTTGCGCCGCTTTGGTCTTCGGTTGGTGCGACGATCCACACTTCTTGCGCCAGCGTGGCCGCAATCTTGGCCAGCAACGTAAGCCCGATGGCATCAAAGCCATCATCGTTGGTCAAAAGAATACGCGGCAAAAGAAGATCATCGGGCATGAAGAACGTATCCGTTTACAAAAAAAGGAATCGTAACAGATCCATCTTATGCGGTTTTATTGGCGTTGGCTATGCACTCGCGTAAGCCGCGCATTAACCATAACAAGGGTTTGGCCACAAAAAAAAGGCGGGGATCAACCCCCGCCTTTTTCGTTATCAAGTATCGTCTTAGCGAAGAACAGGCGTGCTGTTTTCCGCATCGTAATCTTCAAAAACGGGCGACTGAGAGCCCATTTTTACGCCAAGTTGCTTGGCGCGGTATTGACGATAGACGCTACGCATCTGAGCATAGAAGTCCAAGGAGCCTTCGCGAAGAGCGTCAAGCCCTTCGATGTTGGCTTCGCGGCGAGACAAGGCCGAAGCCGACATATCGGCAGCGGTAAAGGTTCCCTCAATCGTCGCATCGCCATAGGAAACAATGTATTTCCAAGGCGACATAACCGTGTCAACGCCAAGACCAATAGCATCACGCACGTTCGACGGGCCAAAGAGCGGCAGAACGAGATAGGGGCCTTCGCCCATGCCCCATACATGCAGGGTCTGACCAAAGTCACCTGTTTGACGGGCAAAGCCATAATCGCCAGCGACTTCAAACATACCGCCACCACCAAGGGTCGTGTTGATCAGGAAGCGGCTTGCCGTCGTACCAGCGTTTTTCACTTCGCCTTGCATCAGGTTGTTGGCAAAGATAACAGGCTCGGCCATATTGCGAAGAATGGCGGCGATCCGGTCACGCAAGGGAGGCGGAACCGTAATGCGGTACAATTCGGCCATCGGACGGATCAGTAAACGATCAAGGAAATCGTTCACATCGAAAATGGCGCGGTTCACGGGCTCAATGGGATCATTGACGCCATTGAGTTCTGCTCTTTCTGCCTTTGTTTGGGGCAAAGACGAACAGGCCGAGAGGGCTAAAAGCGCGAAAAGGGAAAAAGTGACAAAACGTTTCTTTAGCATGGCTAACCTCAAACTCCTTAGTAAGGGCGTTGCGACTCAAAGCCCTATAGTTAGTGTTTATCGGATTTAGACCCCTCTAGCAAGACGGGAAGTACGACAAACGTGCATAAAAGCGAATATAAGAGGGCAATGGTTAATAATTCGCCCATCGAGCGCGTGCCTGTGTGAGAAGATAGTGATAGCGACCCAAAAGCCACAAGTGTCGTTCCCGCGCTAAAAAGCACCGCGCGAGCCATGCTGGAGGAAAGAGGATTCGTCTGCCCGTTTTTCCAATAACTTATAAAGTAGATCGCATACGATACGCCTAAGGAAAGCAGCAAAGGCAGAGCGATGACGTTCGCAAAATTTAACGGCAGGTTAATCGCTGTCATGGTGGCCAGCGTTAAGATTCCAGCAAGGATTAGGGGCGTGATCAGGCGAACAACGTCCATTGCACGCCGCAAAATAACCCAACCCAGAAGGGCAATCAGGAAAATGCCCAGCGCGCCCGCCTGAATAAAGGCGTTCATGACGGTCTTGCCAGATTCTTGGATCGAGATGGGGGAGCCTGTCGCGTCCGGCGCGATTTTTCTGACGGCTTGCGTAAAGGCGGTCAGGACGCGGTGATCCCGTGCATTGCCTTTGGGATAGACTTCAATCTTGGCGCGGCCATCGGCAGCGATCCAGTCATGGCGCAAATCATCCGTGATGGAATCGAGTGAGGCTTTCTCACCGCTCAGCAACAGGCGCACGCGCGCCAGATGACCCACCATGCCGCCGATCATGTTGCGCTTAAGCTTCGCCAGAAGCTTGATGCTGTCGCGATCCACGACTTTGTATAAAGCGTCCGCCAGCTTTTGCGCCTCAACGCGGCTTGTGCCTAAGGTTCGCAGTGTTTTGGCCGTATCCTTCATGGTGGCAAGGTTGTCTTCGTCCGACGGGGGGATAAAAATTGCATGAGGATTGAGCGAAGGATCCAAAAGAAACTTCGCATCGGTGATTTGCGCCAGTTTGGCTTCTTGATTTTCGGGGACGAAACTGGCCAGCGTGATCGTGTGGTCCACTTCGGGCAGCGCATCAATCTTGGCGGCTAGCGCTTTGGCAGCATCCAATGAGGGTGCGAGAATCTGGATAACATAGGGGCTGGCGTCGGGGTCCTTCATAATATCGAAAAGGGTTGATACGGATTCCGTGTGCGGGTCTTTCAGATTGAGCGGGTCGAAATCAAAGCGCACCTGCGCGGCCAAGAGCAAGGCGATGAGGGCAAGCAGACCGACCCCTAGGCGCAAGCGCTTACGGTGGGTGGTCAGGAAAGCGTCTATCGGCGCGGCCCATGCGAACCCGATGGCTTCCGGTTCGGCGGGCGGTCTCATCAGGGCCAGCAGGGCGGGCAGCAAGGTGAGATTGAGGATAAACGCGATTACCATGCCTGCGCCCGCGATGAGGCCTAGCTCAGACACGCCGCGATAGCTGGTGGGGATAAAGGCCATAAAGCCGATGATGGTAGAGGCGGCGGCCATCGTAAGCGGCGCGGCGATAAGGCGCGTGGTGGCCAGCATGGCCTTGGTGGCGTCGGGCTCCTTGTGATGCTCATCGCGGAAACGCACGCCGAATTGGATTCCAAAATCGACAGCAATGCCGACGAACATCACGGCAAAAGCGACGGAAATCAGGTTGAGCGAGCCGATGGCGGCCATCGCAAAAGCTGTCGTGGCGATCAGACCAACCCCCAGCGTCATCAGGATGGGCAGGATCAGGCGCAGCGAGCGCAACGCCAGAAACAGGATGAAAATGACCAGCACAACCGAGACGATGGTGGCTGTTTTTGTACCTTCGGCTACGCTGGCGAACTCTTCGTCATTCAGCGCGACGGAGCCTGTCAGGCGAACGGTCACGCCGCTTTCGGCGGTAAGGCCCAACGCCTTTGCGGTATCACGGACGACTTGGCTGGCCTTAGCGCCGGGCGACAGCGCGCCGAAATCAAGGATGGGCTGCACAAGGATAAATTTGCGCGTTTCGCGCAGCGTCGGGGCGTGGTTCGACATCATGCTCTGCCACGGCAGGAGGGCATCTTGTCCCGCCAGATTAGCGTCGAGTGTTTGTGCGATTAGCGCGAAAGAGGGCGCGATGTCTTTATAATCCGTCTGGCCGCGTTTGACGCCTTCGACGGCCAGATCCATCGTCTTGAACAGCCCGCGCAGAGAAGGATCCTTGGCAAGGCTGCCCATCAGTGGTTGCGCTTGTATCAACATATCCAAAAGGTCGCTTAACTTCTCCTCATCCAGCAATAGAAAGCCGTATTTTTGGAAAGTGGGGGAGGCGTCAGGGCGCATAACGGTCTTGAATAAGGCGGGCTGGCTCACCAACGCGTCGGCCAGTGAGGCGGCGGCATTCTCGGCCAAGTCGGCGTTCAGGCCATCCACGACGATGACAAGCCGATCCAGTTTTTGCGGAAAGGCGGCATCCAATTCTTTTTCGCGCTGCCGCCAATCAAGGTTGCTTGCCATCAGCTGATCGATATCGGTGTTGATCTTGATATGATCACGCACGTAAACGCCTAGCCCGACGCTAAGGGTCAAAAGGGACAGGACAACGACAAGCGCGAAGCGGCGGCAGAAAGAGACGGTTTGGACAAGAAAGGTGGTTAGCAAGGGGTGTTCCTTAGGTTTCAGAGTTCAGAGTTCAGAGTTCAGAGTTCAGAGTTCAGAGTTCAGAGTTCAGAGTAAAGAGTAAAGAGCCTTGATAGTCATTTCTCCCTTGGCGTCATCCCCGTGCCCTCGTCCCGCCGCTCTTGCGGCGGGCGAAAGGGAAAGGCGGGGATTCAGCTGCGCCGCGTCTGCGGCGCACATGAATCAAAAAAAGTGCGGCAAACACAATGTTTTTGACTCATCTGCCGCGTTGACACGCGGCGCTGGATCCCGACTTTCGTCGGGATGACGAGTGGGAAAGGTAACAAGAATGACAGTTTCTCATCAGGTGACTATTCTTTCTCTTCCTCCCTTTCAATCGGCACGCCCGCCGCGTATTTTGTGCGGCGCATGGCGGGGAAGGATTTGACGTGCGACACATTGGTTGTGGCGGTCAGTTGTGTTGTTAGAAACTTTTGAAAGGACTCCCAGTCCTCAGAGACGACCTTAAGAAGAAAATCGGAATCGCCCGTCAACATATAGCTGGCGCGAACTTGTGGCCAGCCATCGACTAGCTTGGCAAAGTGGAGCAGGTCGGATTCGGCGTGGTTGGCCAGTCCAACATGGATAAAGACGGTCAGGCCAAAGCCTAGTTTATCGGGCGCGACATCGGCATGATAGCCGCGAATATAGCCCGCATCCTCTAGCGCCCTTACGCGCCGAAGGCACGGCGGGGCGGAAAGGCCCACCTTTTTAGCCAAATCGACGTTGGAACCGCGCCCGTTTTCCTGCATTTCGCGCAGGATTGTAAGGTCGATTGAATCAAGTTTGACGTGCTTCATGCGTTTCTCGTACAGTGATTGTTCAGTCCAGAGTCGCTTCTTCAAAAAGGATCATAGCGTTATGTCTGCCAAGAGCCAAGTCACATGCTGGATCGTCACTTCGGGCGTTATCGGAATGGAAAACCAGTGCCTTGGGCTGGCGGCGGCCTTGGGCGTTCAGCCCGTGGTCAAGCGCATCAAGCTTCGCGCCCCGTGGCAGCAGCTTGCGCCTTTTTTGCGGCGCGGCCTTCGCCGCGCTTTTAGTGCTAAGGGCGATCCCGTCGCGCCGCCTTGGCCCGACTTGATCATCGCGTCGGGCAGAGCAGGGGCGGCCGCGTGCCTTTATGCCCGCCGTGCGGCGGCCAAGGCTGGCAAAAAGGTCTTCACGGTCTATATTCAAAATCCTGTCATTGATCCCTCGCGCTTTGATCTGGTGATTGTGCCGCGCCATGATGGCGTGCTGGGCGACAACGTGATGACCACGCGCGGCTCGATGCATCGCGTGACGCCAGAGCTTTTGGCGCAAGAGGCTAAGAAATTCCTGCCGCGCTTTGCGGAGCTGCCGTCACCGTTGGTGGCTGTCGCGATTGGTGGCAACAACGCGGTTTACCGCCTGACGCCGGAGGAGATGAAGCCGCTGGCCGCGCAGCTTGCCAAACTGGCCAAGACCACGGGGGGCAGCCTTTTGGTGACGCCCTCGCGCCGGACAGGTGAGGATAATATCGCGATCTTGAAAAAGGCGTTGAGTGGCGTGCCGCATTTTCTGTGGGACGGGCAGGGCGAGAACCCCTATTACGGGATGCTGGCGTTGGCAGAGGTTCTTCTTGTCACGGCGGATTCCGTCAACATGGCGTCCGAGGCTTGTTCGACGGGCAAGCCGACCCTCATTATTCCGCTGGCGGGCGGGTCAGAGAAATTCCGCCGCTTCCATCAAACCTTACGCGATGATGGCTTTACGCGGCCTTTTACAGGCAAGCTAGAGCGTTGGACGTATCACCCCTTGAACGACGTGGCCCTCGCCGCCGCACGGATTAAGGAAATGATGGGGCGCTGAGGGTGGGGTGATCCTCTTGCCCCTACGCTACGCCGATGCGCAAGAAGGTCAAGTCGGGCTTGTTATTAGGTTTATGCCTTGGCGGCCAAGAGGCGTGCCATACATTCCCTTGATGGGTTCTGATCCCGCATATTGCCATAGAGTGCAATCAGGGCATGCCTTCTTTAAGGTTGTTGCGCCGAAACGTTTTTCAAGTTCTCTTGAAAGCTGTGCATGACCACCCCAATCTTCACCCAAAAGAACATTTTCGCTTGCGGCATAGAGCTGTGACATTTGATACACAAAGCCTTCAGCTTTTGGCGATCGCATAACGATAGTCGCAAGGCTTGCATGGTAATCTGTTATGCGACCTGGTGCGCTATAAGCGCACCGTTGAGCTACTTCGTTGATGAAAGAGGCTTTACTAAAAAGCGTAGGGCGTACCTCAATGGCGTGACACAAAAACGAAGCAATCGCTGAATTACGGGTGTCAACTTCGTTCAACTTGTCTTGCGTGATGGGGGCGAATTTGTTGCGTCCCATTCGGTATACATCATAAGAATTAGAGCGGTAGGCCAGAAGAATCGGGTCTAGAATGTTAAAAATCAAAACACTATCTGAAATCTTCCGGTTGGTTGTGAGGTTTTGTGACAAGGTGCTAAGAGAGCCGCAGTTAAGGCCTCCGCTTAAGGCAACCTTTATCCTAAAACCCTTGTAAACGCCTTCATTGTAGGAATAGGCGCTATGGTTATCGTGCCAATTTTCTGCGGTGAGGCCACGAAGAAAAGATTTGGCGCACGATATAAAATCGCCGATTAATCGAGGGGAAGCTTCATGCTCCTTGCGTTTCAGAACTTTCCCTATAACAGGATGAGACATAGCAAGTGCACTAAGGGCATCTGTGTTGTCGTGTATTTCCGTAAAGGGCTTCGTCAATGATTTATTAGGCATTTAAATTTTCCTGTATCCAAAAAAGGGAAGAAAAATTGATACGCTTTGTGTATGCCGCAGCGCAATTAAAAAGCATGGTTAACGGCTACGCCACACCGATTTTCAGAAGATCATGGATATGCAAGATGCCAAGTGGCGCGGCGCGTTCATCCACCACAAAGACTTGTGTGCGGTTTTTCTCGTTCAGGACTTTCAGCGCCTCGGCGGCCAAAAGGCGCGGGGCAAAAACCATCGGGCTTTTCGTCATCACTTCAGCGGCTGTCTTTTGCGTTAGGCCATCGCCCATATGGCGACGCAAATCGCCGTCGGTGATGATGCCTTGCAGCGTGCCGTTTTCATCCACGATGCCCGCGCAGCCAAAGCGCTTTTCCGTCATCACGACCAGCACATGCGCCATCGTGTCGGTAAGCTTCGCCAGCGGCACATCATCGCCGCTGTGCATAATGTCTTGAACGCGTAGCAGCGCTTGACCCAGCTTGCCACCCGGATGGAAGTTGCCGAAATCCTCGGCGGTAAAGCCTTTCATCTCTAAGGCCGCAACAGCCAGTGCGTCGCCTAGCGCCAGCGTGGCGGTGGTGGACGTTGTGGGCGCAAGGCCCAGAGCGCCGACTTCTGGCACGTCGGGCAGTTGCAAAAGGATATCCGCTGCGCTGCCCAGCGAACTGGACTCTTTGCGCGTGATGCCGATCAGCGTCATGGCAAAGCGCTTGGCATAGGAGATCATGTCGCCAAGCTCCTTGGACTCGCCAGAGCTAGAGATGGCGATCACGACGTCCTCGCGCATCACCATGCCCAAATCGCCGTGGCTGGCTTCGCCCGGATGAACGAAGTAGGCGGGCGTTCCGGTCGAGGCCATGGTTGCCGCAATCTTGCGGGCGATATGGCCGCTTTTGCCCATGCCCGTCACGATCACGTGACCTTTACAGGCGACGATAGCGCGGACAGCGCGAACAAAGGCATCGTTCATCTGCTCGGCCTGTTGTGCCAGCGCCTTGCTCTCGGCCACAAAGACAGCCCGCCCGCTGGCGAGGATAGAGGAGTCGTTCATATAATTTAGCCTACTTTCCTAGCAATCGTTTGTTCGCCGCGTTTGGCTGTCCAGTTATCAAGATCATGGTCGCCGTAAAGCGCGGCTTCTGGTACGTCGTCGCCCAGAATGTTCAGCATCTTTTGCGCTATGGGCCGCAGCGAACCATGCACCGTTTTGGCCGAGCGAAGCTCACCGACATAAACCGTTTCCGGCACACTATAGGCCGTATGCACCAGCGCCTGCATCCCCATGGGGAAAAGGTACTGGTTTTGCTCTGGCGTGGCGGCGACTCCTTGAGCGGGCAGGGCGGCGATGGCCTTAACCTGCGCGTCGATGGAGTCTAGAAGGGTTTTATAATCCGCTTCGCCCATCAGGCTCTTGAACTGATCCAAATACCAAGGATGTAGGCCATAGCGTCCATCCAGAAGCGGGATTTGGCACACGCCATTGCGATGGCGCTGAATGTCGCGGAAACTGCCATAATCGAGCAAAAAAACGAAGTTGTACGAGCCATAGGCATTCAATCGCCACGGCAGCGCTGCGCCTTGCGGACGCGTAGCCAAAACCTCGCCTTCGTTTTTCTTAAGGCCGTCAAGGTCTAGGCTATCGCGCCGCGCCACCACGTCGCCTGCCGCCAGCGCGGTGCGCTCGGCCTCGGTCAGGTGAAAACGCGCCTCGATATCTTCGGGCGTTTGATAGTGCGTGCGGCTGGCATTTTGCTTGGCATAGGCATCGCGAGGGGCGGAGCCGCTGTCATCCATATCGTCGGCGCGGAAGCTGTGAGGGTAGCGCTCACGCAGCGTGGTGTGCAGGCTTTGCGCGACCTCGCGCACTTCGGCCAGAGGATGAAACTTCAGGCGGCGCAGATTATCCCGCGCTTGCCGCAGGGATGTGCTCCAGCTGAACAAAGTGGTGGTTCCCAGCGGCAGAAGGCTGCGGGCGATATCAAAGCCCCGCGCATTTAGCGTGTTATGCCAGACTTTTTCGTTCTTGTATTCGGTGGGGTCAAAGGGATGTTGTTTTTCTAGTCCCGCGATCAACTTAGCGAGCGTGTCGTTGTAAATCTCTTTCCAGCGGTTTTGGATGGCGGTAGAGGCCGCATGGTTATAAGGATCGACGATGGCTTGCTGGGCATAGTCCAGATAGCGAGTGGAGGCTTCCTGCCCGTTATACAGAGGGTTTTCCTGTACCGCCTTGGCGACCAGCATGGAGACTTGTTCGATAAAGCAGGTCGTCGACCCGCAATCGCCAATCGAGGCGTGACCATAACCGACATAATACTGATCCATAAACTTGCCGCTGCCGGACTCTTTCAGCTTTTTGATATGGGTTACAACGCTGGCGGGTGAGCGCGAGTACAGCGCTTGCAACATGGCCATGTCTTCGGGGTGGTGATCATCGACAACAAAAACTTCGTGCGGCATAGTTTCCCCCCATTTATTTTAAAATCAGGCTGTGTGTCAAAAAACAACACAAATCCTTGGGATGATCAATAACTAATACTGGGGGTAGGTTTTGCTTGCCAATGAGTCGTGTTTCGCCTTCCATTAACCATGGTTTCTGGATCATAGGCGGCCAGTTCATTCATGGCGGCGATAGAAAGAGCGTCTGATTCTTTACCCTGCACAAGTAGTTCGGCTTGTTTTAGAAAAGTGCCAACAAGACCCAAATACCATGTCGGTCTATCCTGTGTTACGCTGTTGACGCGATCATAGAGGTTAGTAACTTGTTCGAGATGGTCGCGTTTCTCCTCGCGGCTCCAAAGGCGGTTTTGCTCATCAAGTAGGATCTCGCTAACTTTTCTGTTGTGGGATTCTATAGGGGATAGGGCGAAAGGTTCTTGGCCTCGCCGATAGACGCTTACGGGGCTTTTGCAGGTGTATTCAAGCCTGTCCAACGATGATGAAAGGCCTTGGTATAACGCGTTGTGATAATCAACAGAAACCCATCGTGCTGGCGTGCCAGCAGCCTTTGCCTCTTCGAAACGGTTGATAATGCCGAAAAGGCTTTTTCTCCAATTAAGGGCAATGCATGACGCCCCAACGGTGTAACCAAGAATCTGAATGACCCCACAGAAGGGCATTTGAACGTAGGGCGACCATTTTGCTCCCTCGGTCACGATATGTGCCCGCCTCATAACGGCTTCAATGGTAAGCCGCCTACATAGGGCATTCATCTTTTTTCGAATGGGTCTTTGATCCATAAAAGGGTTTTTGTAGAGGGGGGTATAATCTGGATGAAGCTCTCCCATAGCATCGCCATCGCCCTCGAAAAGCAATTCACCCTTGGGGTGATCCTTTGCAATCATTTTTCTGCATGTTGTTTTACCGGATCCCGGTTGCGCCAAAAAGAATGTAAACTTTGGTGAAGATGGTTTGGTGCCGTGCGTAAAAAATGACTCCCTCAGTGTCTGAAAGAGGATTTGATCCTGTGGTGCGCTATTAGGAGGAAGAGTCACGGAAATGCTCATTTCTATATATAAAGTCTGGCTATTATAGGGACGGAAACCAATGTTTCAATACCGCAACAATACTTTCTTATGTAGATTCGATATAATTGTATGGTATACAGGCCTGTCGGTTAACGCCGACTATGGTGATAAACGCTTTGTGGCATAGACGCTGCGGACCCGGGGGCGGTACCCGGCGCCTCCACCATTCTTTTGTAGGGGGGCGAAATAGGATCGACGCGTGTAATAAAGACAGAGTTTTTGCCCGGCATGATACCGCCGTTATCGGGTCATTTTGACAAATGCCAACGACAATGTTGACATGAGTGCAGTTGCTGTTGCTGCCTAACCTCCGCTTTGCGGAATTAGGGTAGTTTGTGACTCACGCGGTTCGGGGGGCACCGGGCAACAGAAGCCCCCCACTTATACTTTGGGTCTTATTCGTTGAAAGTGCACCATGGCGACCGATCATATCCGATACGACATGCTTGTTGAAAATGCTTTGCGCTCGGTGGTGCATCAGGCGATGTCCAAGGTGGTTCAAACGGGTCTCCCTGAGGAGCATCATTTCTATATCTCGTTTTTGACGCACTATCCGGGGGTCGATATCCCCGATTATCTGTATGAAAAATATCCCGAGGAAATGACTATCGTGCTGCAGCACCAGTTTTTTGGGCTGACCGTAACGGATGAGGGCTTTAGCGTCCTTCTCAGCTTTAATAATGTGCGTGAGCGTTTGACGATTCCTTTCGCCGCGATCACGACTTTTGCCGACCCTTCCGTGAATTTTGCTCTCCAGTTCCAAAACATCCCCGTTTCGGAGGAGGGCGAGGAGCTGCCTGAGGCGATTGGGGTTGGCGATTCTCCCGTTGGCGAGGAGGAGCCCAAGAAGGGCGAAGTGATCAGCCTTGATAAATTCCGCAAGAAATGATGCAAAATACTTGTTTGGCATCAATGTCTTAGCCCTTTGTTGCGTTTTGTGCGGCGAGGGGAAAAGAAAAGCTTTTGCCTAACGCTTTGGTTGTGCTATCAAACGCTGCTGCTGATCGCCGTGAAGGCTTTCGGAAGGTGGCTTTTGTATCTTTTACAAATGACCCCCGATAAACTGTTTTTCATTCCCATAAGGAGGGGATTATTCGTGCAAGTACTCGTACGTGATAACAATGTTGACCAAGCGCTCCGCGTCCTGAAGAAGAAGCTTCAACGTGAAGGCGTGTTTCGTGAAATGAAACTCCGCCGCAATTACGAAAAGCCTTCGGAAAAGCGTGTTCGTGAGCAGGCTGAAGCCGTCCGCCGCGCCCGTAAGGTCGAGCGCAAGCGCAAGGAACGTGAAGGCATGTAAGCTTGCCTTTCAACGATCTAAAGAAATTATTAAAAAAGGCCGCTTCATGCGGCCTTTTTTTGTTTTCGTTTTGACACACAACAGTATTTTTCCTGCCAATAAGCGCGTAGGCGGGGTGTTAGGCATATTTAAACCAATAAAACCTATAACCGTCTTTATGAAAAGACGCACATAAAGGTTTTAGACGTGGCTCAACCCTATCAAAATCTTCTGGAAGACATCACCGTCGAGTTTCGGCGGGCGCACGTTGTCATCGTTGATGATGATCCGACCAACCGAATTCTTTTGCGCAGTGTGTGCGAGAAAATCGGTGTGGGCATTATTGATGAGGCCGAGGACGGCGTTGTCGCCATGGAATTGATCTCTCGCTTTCAGCCGGATTTGATCTTATTGGACATTCGTATGCCGCGCATGGATGGGCTAGAGCTTATGCGCCGTCTTCGTGAAAACCCTGCGCTAGAGAGGCTTTCCATTCTTGTGCAAACGGGTTTGCAGGGGGAAGATGATCGCGTTCGTTGTTTTAACCTTGGCGCGACGGACGTTGTAAGTCGCCCTTTCCATCTGACAGAGCTAAAGGCGCGCATCACCGCGCATTTGCGAAGCGCCATTGCGTCGCGCGTTCTTTTTGATTTCCGTAACCGCATTCAAGCGCACATCGAAATCACGCACTCGTTTCTGGATGCCATTTTGCCGACGCAGGAAAAGGCCGAGATTATAACAGCCTCTTTTGGGTTGAATTGCTCATCCGTTTATCGACCTCATGATGAAATCGGCGGCGACCTTTGGTCTTTGCATGCGATTGATGATGATCTTCTGGGCATTCTTTTGATTGATGCCAGCGCTCATGGCCTTGCGGGGGCTATCAACGCGCTTCGCGTCGATTGTCTGGTGCAGGAATATCAAGGTGATCTTCGTGATCCGGGGCTTTTCCTGAACAAACTTGATGCGGCTATGGCCAAGATATCTTTTGGCCAGTTGTTCGCGGGTGCGATTGCCATGACGTTCAATAAAAAAACGGGGGAAATCCGTTATGCCGGTTCAGGTATTCCTTACCCTCTTTTAATGTCGAATGGTTTCGTCACAGAGCTGAAAACACGGGGGCTTCCCTTAGGGTCTGGGGTTGTATCGTTGACAACGGCGTCGACGACGATGAAGGAGGGGGACACGCTCGTTCTTTATAGCGATGGGTGGTCCGAAAGCATCACGGGAGAACCGGCTGCTTTGCTCGCCAAGGCCGATCTTGATTGTTACGACTTGGCTGAAAGCTTGGCCCCAGAGGAATCCTTGATCGACGATCTTACGCTTATCACTTTTAAAAGGAGAGCAAGCCATGCCGTTTAAATTTCGTCATGAAGGGCGTGATTTGGCTGTTTATGTTTCCGGTGTTTTGACCTTTCACCAACACAAGGAGGGGGAGCAGTTGGTTTATCAGATTGCGACCCTTGTTGATAATGGTGAGGTGGGGTCGGTGAGGATGAACTTTGAGGAGGTCTTGCGGATGGACAGCCATTGGCTGGGTGTTTTGATACGCATCCTGCGCCGCGTGAAGGAAAGAAAGGCTACTTTCGTTATCGAAAAGCCGAATAAAGATATTTGCCGGTTGTTCGATATCGTTGAATTAAGTCGTATCGCTGAGATCAAACCTTAAAAAAATTGTGGGACGGGTATGAAAACTTTTGGTTTTCTCACTGATGAGCAGGTAAGGCCTATTCAAGAGGCTTTAGCACATCCAAATAACATTTATATGGCGTTGTTCGATCGGCAGTCGTTGTGGGATCCTATAACGCTTGATCTGGTGCTTGAATCTTTTCCGTCAGGCCATATTGATAGCGCCGATTTGTTCCTTGTTTTGGCCGAATGTATCGCGAATGCTGTTTTGCATGGGCAAGCCGAGATTCTTGGTTTTTCGGCGCGGCGGCGTAGCGATATCCTGTTGTTCACTTTCCTCCAAAAGCCCCCTATGCAAAAACGCATTAGCGCTGTTCTCTCGATGGCGAAGGGGGGGCAGATTCGTGAATGCAGCATGGAAGTGCCAGGTGGGTTGGGCTTCCCGATTTTGTTGAAGCTGGCGCGGAAAATAACGATCAGCTCAGACTATAGAAAGCTTCATCTTTGGATCAAGGCCGACGCTGGCTGACCCAAGGCACTGGGTTAGAACATGTCAACCACGGTTTGGTAGGTATTACCCAGCTTCGTGCCGAGCAATAGAACAACCCCGACAATAGCCACGCAAATCATGGCGGCGATAAAGGCATATTCAATGGCCGTCGCGCCGCCCGCGTTTCCCCAAAAGCGTTTTTTCGAAAAAGTCATCATGCCGGACTGCCTTTCGTTTGTTAGCTGATGGGCGCGTGGTGTTGCTCGCGGGTTTTGAGGAACTTCAGATCGGGGTTTTCCTCAATCGTGCGGTTTAGATGCCAAGCGTTGCGCGCCAGAAAGACTAGCGCACCATCATGATCTTCCGCAAGGGAGCTGCGATTGGCGTCGGTAAAGCGCTTCACAGCATCGGGGTGATCTGACTCCACCCACCGCGCCGCCTCTAGCCCTGCCGTCTCAAAATGAGCGGGCAGGCCGTATTCGGCTCCGATGCGAGAGGCCAAAACCTCAAACTGCAACGCGCCGACGACGCCCACAATCCAATCCGCGCCTGTCAGAGGTTTAAAGACTTGGCTGGCGCCTTCCTCGGCAAAGTGTTCCAGTGCGCGACGGACATGCTTGACCTTCATGGGGTCGCCGATATGGACGCGCTGTAGCATTTCTGGCGCAAAGCTGGGCACGCCGACGAAGTTGATCGCTTCGCCTTCGGTTAGCGTATCACCGATGCGCAAGGAGCCATGGTTGGGGATGCCCATAATGTCGCCGGCAAAGGCGTCCTCGGCCAGTTCGCGCTCACGCGCGAGAAACAGAACGGCGTTGCCCACGGCCAGCATCTTGCCGCTGCGCCCATGAAACAGCTTCATGCCGCGCTTGAAGTGGCCAGAGCACAAACGCACGAACGCGATGCGGTCGCGGTGGTTGGGGTCCATATTCGCCTGCACCTTGAACACAAAGCCCGTGACCTTATGTTCCAAAGGATGAACGATGCGGCTGTCGGCTTTTTGGGGGCGGGGTGAGGGCGCGTGCTCGGCCAATCCCATCAAGAGGTCTTGCACACCAAAGTTATAAAAGGCGCTCCCGAAAAACAGGGGTGTTAAATGACCCTCGCGGTAGGAGTCGATGTTGAACGGCTTGCACAGCGCCCGCGCCATCTCAACGTCCTCGCGCAGTTTTGTGGCAAGCGCCGCGCCTAAAAGAACGTCGATTTTGGGATCGTTCAAGCCCTCGCACGCGATGCCTTCCACCGCGCGGTGGCGATCGGCCTTGTCCAGCAAAATAAGGCGATCACGCAGCAGGTCATAGCAGCCCCGAAAGTCAGAGCCTTGCCCTATGGGCCAGTTCAGTGGCGTGACGTCCAATGCCAGCGTTTCTTCAATCTCGCTGATCAGGTCAAAGGGGTCGCGTGACTCGCGATCCATTTTGTTGACAAAGGTGATGATGGGCACGTCGCGCAGGCGGCAAACCTCAAACAGTTTGCGCGTCTGGGTTTCAATGCCCTTCGCGCCGTCGATGACCATCACCGCGCTGTCCACGGCGGTCAGCGTGCGATAGGTGTCTTCCGAAAAATCTTCGTGTCCGGGTGTGTCCACAAGGTTGAAGGATTTACCCGCGTAGTCAAAACTCATGACCGAGGCGGTGACGGAGATCCCGCGCTCACGCTCGACCTTCATCCAGTCCGAGCGCGCGCGGCGCTGCTCGCCACGCGCCTTGACCGCGCCCGCCAACTGGATCGCCCCGCCGAACAGCAAAAGCTTTTCGGTCAGCGTCGTTTTTCCGGCGTCAGGATGGGCGATGATGGCAAAAGTGCGCCTGCGCATCACGTTTAGGGTGAGAAGCTGGTCTGTCATAAGGGTGTTCTAACGATACAGGTAAAGGGCTTGTTCTAGCTGCGCGGGTCGCGGATCCATCTTCAGCGTGTGGACGGGAATTGGGTGAGGCGCGATGATATGGGGAAACATATCATCGCCGCCAAAGAAAACAGGTCGCCTTATGCGGTCGAACATATCGGCATTGCGATGGTAGAAAAGAGGAACGGGTTTGATCATGTCCTGTCCGTGATTACGGTCGCTGGGAACCGAGGGGCGATCATAGATCCAGTTCTTGCTATAGAACATATCGCCACGGCGATCATCAGGACGCGCAGCCGCGGGGCTTGAAAGCCCCACCAGCAAAACCGCCGTTGCTAAAAGAAGTGTAACCGCCTTCATCGCTCATCCTTGATCTTCGCCGACAACTTTGTTCCGGCCTGTTTCTTTGGCACGATACAGGGCGGCGTCGGCGCGATCAAGAATGGATACAGGGGTTTGATCATTTTCATGGTTAAAGGAGGCAACGCCGAAACTGGCGCTAATCATCAGGGAATCCCCTGTTTCGTCTAGGATAATGGGGGTTTGGGCCACGGCCTCGCGCAGGCGGTTGCCGACGGTGAGCGCTGTTTTATAGTCGGTTTCGGGCATAATGACTGCAAATTCCTCGCCCCCCATACGCACAACAAGGTCAAAGGGGCGCAGGCTCACCAGCACGCGGTTAACAACTTCCTTAAGGGCGATATCGCCCGCCTTGTGGCCCTTTGTGTCGTTAACGGCCTTAAAGTGGTCGATGTCGAAGGATAAAATGGAAAGGGCGTGACGTGTGGCCTGACTGCGTGAAAACAGGGTAGGCAAATGCATGTCCAGATAGCGGCGATTATAGGCCCCCGTTAGAGGATCGACGAGGGCGAGAGTCAGGCTGGCTTCATAGTTTTTATGCAGCCTTTCATAGTGCCGCTTCTGTCGTAGTTGCGTGCGCAGGCGTGTGAAGAGTTCCTCTTTTTCCAAGGGGCGGAGCAAATAATCGTTGGCGCCAAGGTCAAGGCCTCGTGCAACCTGATCGATGTCTTCTTCGCCCGCGACAAGCAAAATGGGCAGCGTGCGCGTTGACTCGTGCGCGCGCAATTGAGCACATAGATAAAGACCGTCGCCGTTCGTCAGATTCAAACTGATCATGATAAGGTCAAAGGACTGTTGGCTTAAGGTAGGCGCAACATCCTCAACATTTGGGACGCGCGTGACGGTGTGGCCGCCCGTGGTCAGATGCTTTTCCAGTATATCCGCGTTGTATGCGGAATCATCCAACAACAGGATTTTCCCGCCTTGGTCGCTGATAGGTTCTTCCTGCGCTGGATAAAGCGTGAATTGTGAGGCTGTCGATTCGCGCATGCGCCATTCATCCATCAGCATTTTAAGACGCAAAAGGGAACGGACTCGTGCCATCAGCGCAATATCGTTGATGGGCTTGGTTAGGAAATCGTCCGCGCCGCACTCAAGGCCGCGCACGCGATCTTTGACATCACTGAGCGCTGTGATCATCACGATTGGAATATGCTGGGTAGCCGGATCGGCCTTTATATGCGTGCAGACCTCAAATCCATCCATCTCTGGCATCATAATGTCCAAAAGGATCAGGTCGGGCATATCGCGTTTGACAAGCTCAATCGCTTCGGGGCCGTTTGCCGCTGTCGTGACGAGATAATAATCCTTCGCCAGTTTAGCGGACAAAAGCTTAAGGTTTAAAGGCGTATCATCAACGACAAGGATGCGTGCAGACATGAGTGGAAAGGCCTTAAGCCGGAGGAAGAGGCGGGGAGTCGATAAAGCGTTTGACGGTTGCCAAAAACGACGCGACAGAGATGGGTTTAGAGATATAGCCTTCACAGCCGCCAGCGCGTATTTTTTCTTCATCGCCTTTCATGGCAAAGGCGGTGATGGCGATGACGGGGATTTTTTTTAGGGTCGCGTCTTTTTTAAGCCAGCTTGTGATTTCAAGCCCCGACACTTCGGGCAGCTGAATGTCCATAAGGATCAGATCCGGTTTGTTGGCGCGGGCCATGTCGATGACCTGCAGGCCATCTGCCGTATGCACAGTCCTGTAGCCGTTCGCTTCAAGAAGATCGCGAAACAGTTTTTTGTTGAGTTCGTTATCCTCAACAATCATGACGCATTTGCTAGGGCCTTGAGACATGGGGTATAAACAAACAGAAGGGTTGAACAGATGCCGAATCCGGCCTCCTAAAGTACAGTCAAAACCCTTAGCATCCTCTTAAAGTTGGGAGGGGAGATGCGAAAAAGTCTTTTTAGTGAAAGCTTTACGATTTATTTACCATAAAAGGCGGTTTTGGGCGGGCATGAAAAAGAAAAACAAGAAAAGAGTAATGGGGCTGTTGTGGCTTTTGGTGCTGGGCGCTTTGGTCACCTTTTGGCTCTTGCCCGTCAGGGTGGCGGCTCCCCGCCTTCATTGGCGTGCCCCTGTTCACGTTGTCCTTCCCTCTTTACCCAAAACCCCGACGCTTGATGAGGCCTCCCATGTTCTTGAGGAAATAAGAAAGCAAACCCTGTTGTTTGAAGAGGAACATAAGCCGGACGAGAAAGAGCCCCCCGCCGTGACGGAAGCGCCAGCAACGCAGGCGCCACTGCCTCCCGTTCCCGCTCAACCCGTGCCGCCTCTCGTCCCCCCCCTTAAGGGCAGTCCCTTTATCGCTATTATTATCGATGATATGGGGATGACCCCTGCCTTGGATGCGCGGGCGCTCAGGCTTCCTGCGCCCGTTACGCTGTCTTATTTGCCTTATGCCCCACGCGTGCAAGAGCAAGCGGATCAGGCCAAGGCGCGGGGGCATGATATCTTGCTGCATTTTCCGATGGAGCCTTTGGGCAAGGCTAATCCGGGGCCGAATGCACTGCGCGTGGGACAAACGCCAGAAGAGTGGGCAGAGCTTATCGACAAGAACCTTCAGTCCTTTTCTGGTTATACGGGCGTGAACAATCATATGGGTAGCCGTTTTACAAGCGATCCAAAGGGGATGGCGGTTGTTGCCGAGGCTTTGCTTCAAAAGGGGATCTTTTTTGTCGATTCACGAACCAACCCCGCCTCCATCGCTGAACAAACAATGCGCGGCGCGGGCGTTAAAACGATTTCACGCGATATTTTTCTGGATGATACCCAGTCTTTACAAGCCATTCGGGGTGAGTTGGCACATCTTGAGCGCGTGGCAAGGCGGCAAGGCGTCGCGGTTGCCATCGGGCATCCCCACCTTGTAACGATTCAAGCGCTAGAATCGTGGCTGCCAGAGGCTGAATCGCGCGGTTTTAGGCTTGTACCTGTTAGGTCTTTGGTAAGATAATCTTGCCACAAGGTGCGTGGCTAGGCATAGTATCAACCACGCGTGAAAAAGCGCGATTCGAGGTAATGGCACATGAATGGGCTTGTCATGACAATAAATGGACGTATCTTCAAACGTAGTGTGTGCGCTTTTGCGTTGATGTGTGTTCTGATGATAGCCAGCGGGCGCGTTAGGGCAGGCGATATGCCAACGGCGGCAGGATCACCGATTGCGGGCATTTCCTTTGATGATCGTCCCCTTATCCTTCCCATTCAACGTAATTTCCAAATGGCGATGTTGACGGCCAGCAGCGAGATGGGCCGCAGTTGTGGCCGGATGGAAGCCTATGGCTGGCGCTTAGGGGATGCGGAGCAGGATCGTGTCAATCAGATTTTCGATAACACGGTCGATCGTATGCGTGCGCAAGGCTTTAATGTTGCGTCGAAAACGGCCACCACGGTGTCGCGCGATGTCACGCTTTTTGCGGCGGATCGCGCCGATAAGCATCTTATCTTCATGTGGTCGGCGGGTGAGATTGGGCTTGTGATGGTTCTGTGCGAAACCTCTGCGCCGCTTTCCCCCATTGCCTCTAATCTTGTGAAGAACGCCCAAGAGGATCAGCCTGCTTCTCTGCCAACGCTGTCCCCGATGTCCAAGGCCGTCGACTCGACCAAAACAGAAGGCAAGCGTGTGAGCTTGTCGCAGACGGGTAAGCCCCTTTATGAAAACTTTTCGCCGGTTGGTTCTTGGGCGGGGGATTATACCTGTTCGCAAGGCACAACGGGCGCGACGCTGCGCATTGCCAGCCTGAAGGGCGATCATTTCGAAGGGGAATTTCAATTCTATCCCACAGCCAAGAATCCCTATGTTCCTCGCGGCAGGTACAAGGTTTTTGGTGAGTATGATCGCGATTCTCAGCGCATTCTGGTTAATCCGGGGGCATGGATTGAACGACCCAAAGACTTTTATAATACGATCATGATTGGCAGCTTCGATCCTGTAAACAAGACGTTCAGCGCTTATTTCCAAGGGATAACGGGCTGCACAAGCTTTGAAGCGCGTGGTGAGCATGGGGCAGAGGCGGTATCGCCTTCTCATGAAAAGGCCAAGGCTTCAGCAGCAACGAAAGCCAAAAGCCAAGCCAAGCCCAAAGTCAAGAAACCAGTTAGTGTGAAAAAGAAGAAAGCTGAAAAGGCTCCCGCGACGACAGGAAAAAGCGCCGTGAAGGAAGCTCCTTTAGATTTGAAGAATGACGCGGTGACAGTGTCACCCGCGCCACGCGCCTCTTCAATTGAGCCTCCGGCGGAAGGCATTAAGATACCCTCTCCCTAAGAACTAAGGCGGCGAGAGGGGCTGACTTCTCCCTTTTCTCCGGTTTTGGCCGATCATTTCGCCTGCACCTGTGGATAACAATCTGTGGGTAGTTTTCCTTTCCGGCCTACTACATCTTGCGTCTAGGTGTTAACTATGCGTAAATGATTTCCTGTTTAGGGAGAATCTTTATGCGTCCTGTCAGTGAAAAATTCGTCGATTTGGGAAGCCCTTCTCGTATTTGGGCTGTGGCGGCTATCCATGGGGATCGTGAGCGTCTTGCGACGTTGCATGATCATCTGGCCTCGCGCTTTAATGTGCGGGATCGCCTCATTTATCTGGGCAACTATTTGGCCACAGGCGCATGGGACAATCATGCGCTGATCGAAGAGCTTCTTACTTTTCGCGCAGCGCTTATGTCCAAGGCGGGGATGATGCCGTCTGACATCGTTCATTTGCGTGGCCCTGCCGAGGAATCGTGGCAGCGTTTGCTGCGCCTTCAATTCGCGCCATCACCTGCGGCGGCCTTAGAAAAATATCTTGAGGCGGGGGCCGAGGCTTATTTGCGCCTGTATGGTGTCAGCCTAAACGACACAAAATCAATGGCGCGTGCGGGCAGTGTGGCCATCACGCGCTGGACGAACCAGCTTCGCGTGTTGCAACGGCAGACCGTGGGACATGAGGCCTTGGTGTGCAGCTTGCGTCGTGCGGCGGTTACGTCGCCACAGGATGGGCAGGGGCGCGTGTTGTTTGTGCCTGCAGGTTTTGATGCGCAGCGTTCGTTAGAAGATCAAACGGATCATCTGTGGTACGGCGGCCTTGGTTTTCACGGCGTTGTGCAGCATGAAAAGTATGCGCGTATCGTGCGCGGCTTTGATTCCATGCGCGGCGGCGTCAATACCGATGGCCTTGCCGTTACGCTTGATGGCGGCTGTGGTCGCGGCGGGCCTTTGGTGTGTGGTTGCTTTGACGGCGCGGGTCGTCTTCTTGAGATGGTGGCCGTTGGTGGGCGTGGTGCTATTGAAACCTCGCGCTTTGAAGAGGTCACGCAAGCAACATTCACTTCCTCACGCCATAGTTCCAAAGGCGTCTCTCCCAAGCAGCCGACCTTGTGGTCGGCGCAGGCGTAAGGGGTAGTGTATTATAGTCAAACAGAATAAGTTCCGTAATATCCCGCGTCATTGCGAGCGACCAACGGGAGCGTGGCAATCCATCTCCTGAACAGTGCAACAGGGATGATGGTGAAATGTTCAGGAGATGGATCGCCACGTCGGCCTGCGGCCTCCTCGCGATGACGGCGGGAGAAATACGGAACTTAAATGGTTTGGCATCACCCCTTTTTCACAACCCCATGACGCTTCTTGCCGGCGCTTAGGCGGGCCGTTGAGTCTTGGATCAAATCGGTGGCTGAGATACTTGCCGTGACATCGCTGACAACCGCATCGTTCAAACGCACGCCGCCGCCTTCGACCAGACGCCGCGCCTCGCCCTTCGAAGCGGCAAAGCCAAGCCCCACCAGCGCGTCCACGACGCTGACGCTTTGATCCGCCATCGCATAGGTCGGCAGGTTCGCGCCGATACCGCCGCCCTCGAACGTCGCCTTGGCCGTTGCGGCAGCTTGCTCGGCGGCCTCGACCCCGTGGCATAACTTCGTCGTTTCAAAGGCAAGGATTTTCTTCGCTTCGTTGATTTCGGAATCCTTCAGCTGGCCAAGGCGTTCAATTTCATCCAGTGGCAAGTCGGTGAAGATTTTCATAAAGCGCGTGACGTCGGCGTCCTCGGTATTGCGCCAGTACTGCCAGTAATCATAGGGGCTGAGGCGATCCTCGTTCAGCCACACCGCGCCGCCGACGGTCTTACCCATTTTTTCGCCTGACGATGTCATCAGAAGAGGCGTCGTCAACGCAAAGAGATCAAGGTTGTTCATGCGACGTCCCAGCTCAACGCCGTTGATGATGTTGCCCCACTGATCCGATCCGCCCATTTGCAAGATGGCGCCATAGCGTTTGTGCAGCTCAACAAAGTCATAGCCCTGCATGATCATGTAGTTGAACTCAAGGAAGGTGAGCGGTTGCTCGCGCTCAAGACGCAGCTTGACCGAGTCAAAACTTAGCATGCGATTGATAGTAAAGTGGCGGCCCACTTCGCGCAGGAAAGGCAGGTATTCCAGTTTGCCCAGCCATTCGTAATTGTTGACGAGTATCGCGTCTTTTTCGCCTTCGCCAAAGGTCAGGAATTTGGCAAAGCCCTTTTTGATGCCGACAATATTCTGGTTGATCTGATCGTCCGTCAGCATCGGGCGGCTTTCCGTTTTAAACGAAGGGTCGCCGACTTTGGTTGTGCCGCCGCCCACAAGTGCGATGGGCTTGTGTCCAGTTTGCTGCATCCGACGCAGCATCATGATCGACGCTAAATTGCCGATGTGCAGTGAGGTTGCCGTTGCGTCATAACCGATATAGCCCGTGATCACGCCCTTGCACGCGGCGGCGTCCAGCGCCTCAAGGTCAGAACATTGGTGGACATGGCCACGCTCAATCATCAGGTTCAGAAAAGCGGATTTTACGGCTGTCATAGGGGTTCTCTTTTGCGTCTTGTGGTTCCAAAGAAGAAAAGGCAGATTAAAGCGTGTTTGCCCCGATGAAAAGGGTGGAAATATGATTTCTTAAGAAAAACAAACGGGATCCCCGCTTTCGCGGGGATGACGGATAAGCTAAACATTCTACAAACTCTGTCACTCCCGCGAAAGCGGGAGTCCCGTTTACTGTTAAAGGGAACCCTTATGCTTGAAATCTATCGCGCCATCGGCCTTATGAGCGGCACATCGCTGGACGGGATTGATGTCGCCCTGATTGAAACGGACGGGCGCAGCCATGTCCGCCCTTTGGGGTTCCTTTTTTATCCATATGAAGCGGCGTTTCGTGAGTGGCTGCGGGCTTGTTTTGGCAAGCGGCAGGGGACGGCTGATCCCATGGTGCGCGAGGTCGAGGGCGAACTAACAACGCTTCATGCAAAGGCTGTTGCCGCTTTCTTGGCGCAAGAGGGGCTAAAGCCTGCCGATGTGAATCTAATCGGGTTTCATGGCCAGACGATTTGGCACAATCCGGCGGCGCGTGAGACGATCCAGATTGGCGATGGCGCTCTTTTGGCCAAGCTCACGGGCATCGATGTCGTGAATGATTTTCGCACAGCGGACGTGAAGGCGGGCGGGCAGGGTGCGCCGTTGGTTCCCTTGTATCATCGCGCCTTGGCGGCGGCGCTGCCTAAGCCTACGGCGATTATCAATATCGGCGGCGTGTCGAACATCACATGGATCGGCGGCGAAAGTGACGATGAGATTTTGGCCTTTGATCTGGGAACGGGCAACGCGCTGATCGATGATTGGATGCTGCGGCATACGGGGCAAAGCTATGATCAGGGCGGCGCAATGGCTGCGCAAGGCTGCGTGGATGAGGCTCATGTCGCCGCTTTTCTCTCCCATCCGTTCTTTGCACAAAAGCCACCGAAATCTTTGGATCGCGATGCGTTTGCGGCGTTTGTGCCAGAAGGCGTAAGCCCTGCCGATGGCGCGGCGACGCTCACCATGATGACGGTGGCCGCGATTGCCAAAGGGGTGGAAGCCTCACCGCAAAAACCGTGCGAGGTTTATATCGCTGGCGGTGGTCGCCACAACGTGACGATGATGCGGTGGCTGGCGGAGCGAACGGGAGTACCCGTCAAATCCGTCGATGAACTGGGTTGGAATGGCGATTCACTTGAAGCCGAGGCGTTCGCCTATCTGGCTGTCCGTTCTCTTTTAGGACTACCGCTCAGTGTGCCAAACACGACAGCTGTCCCCGCGCCGATGACGGGCGGGGTGTTGCATCACATGGATTAACGAAGTGGATGCAAGAAGTATGACTTCCACCGTGTACCAAGGCTTGGTTGCTGTCTTCGCTCATTCTTTGAGGCGTCGTCCGCGGCTTGTGCTAGCGAGATAATCGCATAAACGGTAAGTGTTAGGGCCGTGGCCACACCCGTCATGATATTCGGGTTCACAATGGATTCAGCGGCCGAGATAAACGCACCGACAAGCATACCTCTTTTGAGATAGCGAGCGACGGCTATATCCTCGGGAGTGACTTCTGTCTTGTGTTGTCGTGTTGCTGTCATAATCTCTCTCCTTTCAAAAACGTGAAAACAATATCAAAAACTATAGTCTATAAAGGTTTTAGCTAGCCATTGCGATTTGTGACGGCGCGGTGCGGAGAAGCGCGTTGTCGAGGTAATCTTCGACGTGCGTGGCCATCTCATCGATTTGCTGCGTGAAGAAATGTCCTGCTCCTGGTATCACGCGGTAATCCAGATGAATGCCGCGTTGGTGAGAAAGCTTGGCCACCAGCTTAGAGACAAAAGGTTCCGGCACGATATCGTCGGCTTCGCCATGAAGGATCAGGCCTGATGAAGGGCAGGGAGCCAAAAAGGTGAAATCCAGCATATTGGCGGGAGGTGCGACCGAGACAAAGGACTCAATCTCGGGGCGGCGCATCAAAAGCTGCATCCCGATCCATGCGCCGAACGAAAAACCGGCGACCCACACGCTGCGGGCGTTGGGGTTGATGGATTGAACCCAATCAAGAGCCGAAGCGGCATCGCTCAATTCGCCTTCGCCGCGATCATAGGCTCCTTGGCTGCGTCCTACGCCGCGAAAGTTGAAGCGCAGGGTTGAGAAGTCGCGTTCGGCAAAGGCGTTAAAGAGCGAATAAACAACCTTATTATTCATCGTCCCGCCATGCTGAGGATGCGGATGAAGGATAAGCGCAACCGGAGCCGTCGGAGATTTTCCGGGCGTATAGCGACCTTCAAGACGACCCGCAGGCCCCGCAAATAAAACTTCAGGCATGGCTCACCAATGTAAGTTGTTAATATCAAAAGAAGACCAAAGTATGCACCGATTAAAGCGCTTGACCCATTCTTTCTATGGTGAGACCATAGCACAAGTGATAGGTGTAAATTCAAGCAAGTAATGCCATTTATTAATATTATTTTAAAATACACCCATTGTGGGGTTGAAAGACCTTGAAGTGATACCGATATAGTCCTATAACAGTCATGACGACTGAGAAAAGGGGGAGAGCATGAGAATTAGCACAAAAGGACGGCATGCTGTTATGGCGATGGTTGACATTGCCCGTCACAGCGAGGAAAGGCCAGTTCCGTTGGCCGATGTAGCCCAAAGGCAACTGATTTCACTCTCTTACCTTGAGCAGTTGGTCTCAAAACTGAAGAAAAACGCCCTTGTTAAGAGTATGCGCGGGCCAGGTGGGGGCTATGTCTTGGCCAGCGATCCTGCGCTGATTTCCATTTATCAGATCGTGGCGGCGGTTGATACGCCTTCGCAAGCCGAAAGGCCTATGCCTCACGGGGAAGGGCAGACGGCGCGCAAGTTGACGGATGCCTTGTGGCACAGGGTGGGGGAAGAGGTTCAAAAGTACCTTAAAGCCGTGACCTTGGCCGAAGTGGTTCATAGAAAAAGCTAGAGAAGCTAAAACTTCTAAATTCCTCACACAGAAAGGCGCGATTCGGGTTATACTGAATCTCGTCTTTCTTTCGTTGAGGAATCTCTATGGACAATGTTATCGAGTTTAACGAGTTTACTGTTTCAGCCAATTGTTCAAATGGAGAGGCGTGCTGTTGGCTTTGTCAGAAAGGCACCTCGCTTCGCGCTCTTTTTTGCCAGTATTGTGGCACAATCCAGCCTGTCCGCGCCTTGGATTATTTTTCGCGCCTTGGGCTAGAGCGGCGCATTGACGTCGATTCCGATCTTCTTGAGCGTCAGTACGCTGCTTATAAGCGCGCCCTTGAGCCCGAGCGTTTCGTTTTGCGGGGCATGGGGGAGCGTGGGCATGCCGCCAAGCAGTTGGAGGCGATGGAGGAGGCCTATCAGACCTTGCGCGAGCCTTTGCGGCGTGGGCGTTATTGGCTGGCTCTTCATGAAAAAGAAATGGCTGAAGCCGACGCGGCAAACCCGATGGTTGCGGAATTGCGCCGTGATCTGAATGAGGCGGGGCAGGCCTCTCAATGCGACCGCATCGCGCAAAAAGCGGGGAACGCGATGGAGCAGGGCGTCGTGAGTTTAATGCAGGCCTTGCGCAGCCAGAACTGGCCGCTAGCGAACGCCATCTTATTCGAGGTTGATGGGCTTGAATCTATTTTGAAAGATGTGCGTGATCGTCGCACCGTTCTTGCGCCCCATATGGGGGTCAATGCTGACGATCTGGCCAGCGTAAAGTGAAAATCTATAAACCTAGACAAAAACTAAGGTGAGGGGGCGTGGGCTTCTTGCCAATTTGTCACCATATGGTGGACTTGGCGGCCCGAATTTTTGTCGAGAAGATCCTCAAGAACAATTTGTCCTTTAGCCATTGCCTCGTGCAAGGTCTCCCAGCCTTTCTTTAACACGATGACATGGGGGTTTGTATACATTCTTGGATGCTTCTCTATGAAATGTGCATGGCCCAAGCGGTGTTCGCGCAGATGGTCGTTGACCAAAAGCTTATTCGGCGACATGCGGGCCCCTACCTCTTGATAGGCGAAGTAGCCGAGGCGATAACCATGAGGCCCTTTGATGCAGCTATAATCCGTCGCGCTTTCGCCGACATAGAGCATTTCGTCCGCGGCAACATCAAACATCCGCAGCATTGTTGTTACCTGCTCAAAACTTTTTTTGCCAATATAAGGGACAACTTTTTCGGCAAAGGCGATGGCGCGTGGATCGGTTAGGTTTTTCCGCCACGGTAGATTGAATCCTTCTTCATCGTCGGTTCTGGCAAAAATCAAAGAGACGTGATCGGGATTCAGTTCGGTAGAGCGAGTCAGGCGGCGCACAGCCGACTCGGCCTTGGTGGCCGTATGAATGATAAAGCCTGTTCCGTTGGTGTTGGCGTCATCCATGACGCGCGTTGCGCCGCTGTAGGCTTTGAATGAATCATGAGCCATCGCGAGGCCCTGTTCCAGCATCGAGTCGATATGGACTTTTGTTCCATTGCGCGGCGTGCCGCCCTCTATTCTGCCTGCTTCGCCTTCGGCTTTGACAAGCAGGTTGACGATTTGTGGCAAAGCTTCATCGGGCGCATGCAAAATATCCGGCATCTGAATTTGGCCGCGAATACGATCCGTATAATGCTTGATGGCATCGTTAGGTCTTTTTACACACTTGCCAAGCTCTTGCATGATGTGATGCAGGCCTTCAAGAGTCCTGTAGGTTTCAACGAGAGTGCCATCAAGATCGGAAACAATAAGCCGTACGCGCCAACAGCGCTCGGTCGTTATTGAAGGATCAATCGTCACGGGTTGCAGTGAAAACCTTGTGTGATTGCCTTCGTCAACTGATGGGACTGATAACATGGGAGGAGGGGATCCGTGTTGGCGTTGGTTTGTGGTTAATGATGATGGCCGAATATGGCCTTATAAAAAACAAATTGTCAAAAACTTTCATGCTTATTTTGAATAACTTATCTCGCAACTGCGAAGGAAAAGCGGGGGCTTGACCGACGTAGAGAACTCTTCGCAGTTGCACAAAAACATAAAGGGGGCTGGTTGAGTTTTAAATTGTGGATGGACTTGTGCAGAAGGCGTGTGATAGGAGAAAACGTCGTTAAAAAGCCTAATGTAGGCTCTTCGCCTTTTCCTTATCTTGATCAAAGCAGGAGAAACCTTTCATGGAAGACAATTCATTTTTACGGTTCATGGGCAAGCCCGATGGTGAGCTTCTTAATCCGTCCGTTTTGCCTATTCGCGTCTTGTGGTTCGAACAAAGGCATCGTTATTACGAGTATCTTAACAATCCAACTACAGAAAATCTGGAAAAGGTTTTTGGCATTTTCGGCAAACCCGACAATATCGAAAGTTTGCGCCTTGATCAGGGCGCAGAAGTTCCTTTTGCTGGTGACATGTTTTTCAAAACGACCTTTGGTCGGAACGTCAGCATAGGCACTGAGGCTCTCTTTTTATCACACGCAGGTGTGCATCTTGGTGACGGAGCCATTGTTGGTCAAAAGGCACGTCTTGTGACTTTGGGACATCCAACCCATCCCTCACAGCGGCACCTACACAAGATTGGGCCTATTCGTCTTGACACAGGTGCGATGTTGAGCGCGAACGCGATCATCATTAATGGAGGCCGTGCGGATCCCGTTGTGATCGGCGAAGGGTCTATTGTTCTCCCTTATGCGATTATATCCAAGAATGTTCCGCCCTATAGCCTTGTCACAGGCACGAATGAAATTCTTTTGCAGGGCAAGCAGTTCTTCCGGCCTCTTGATCCGATGAAGACTCATGAACAGCTCAGCCTTAAGAGCCGCCTGACCCCCGAAGGATTGGACAAGCTGGCCTCGGCGAGGGAGATTCTTTGCGGTCTGGACGACCTCCTGTCCAAAACGACGGATGCTACCTATACCGCTAAAACAAACATCTACAAGGAAACGGGAATCGCTTTGACCAGCCTGAAGAGCGATTTCTTCAGCGCGACCCCTCCGGCGATTCTTGCCTCTTGCCTCATTCCTTCCCCTGTTTATGTTACGGGAACAATTCCCGTTCTTAAGGAAAGGATGACCGTTAATCAGGGCTGTCGCTTTACGATTGATGAGGGCTCAAGCATTGAGTTTTCGGAAACAGTTTTGTTGGCGCCTTGGGTTGATTTGAAGGCCAAGAACAAAGGTACAATCCATTTCGAGCCAAGTGTTTGGGTCGGTGTGGGTTGTCGCATTATTGCCGATGCCAAAAAGATTACAATTGGACAGGGCTCTGTTATAGCCTCTGGGGCTCTTATCACGGGCGACGTTCCGCCTTGGAGCATTGTGACGAATGGCGGAAAAGTTCTGAAAGCCATGACCGAGGCTGACATCATCCCTCTACCGCCAATGTGGCGCGACTGGGATGCCTATGCCAAGGCTTTTGCGGATAACACCAAGACCGCTAGAGACATGCCTTCGCCTGAAAGGATGGAGCTGCTGCAAAAAGCCTTACAAGCAACGCAACCACTTAATGGCTAAAGAAAACAATCTTCCTTCACCCCTTATCAGCGTGGACATCATGACACAAAATCCTCACGATTTTCTTATTGGTCTTTATAAGGCGGGTCTAAGCGCCGCGATGCCAAGCCAGTGCGTGCCGGCGAACCTGCCTGCGCCGCCCAAGGGGCGGACGATTGTTGTCGGCGCGGGCAAGGCGGCGGCCTCGATGAGCAAGGCGGTGGAGGAACATTACAAAGGCAAGATTGATGCGGGTCTGGTTGTTACGCGCTATCTGCATGGGCTTCCGCTTAAGACGATTGAGGTTGTTGAGGCGGGTCATCCCAACCCCGATGATGCGGGGCGCAAGGCCGCGCAGCGCATCCTTGATCTGGCGGGAACGCTTACGCCGGACGATATGCTGCTTTGTCTAATTTCTGGCGGTGGTACGGCGCTGTTGACGTTGCCGGCGGCGGGGCTAGAGATGCCCGACATTAGAGCTGTGAACGATGCATTGCTCAAGTCGGGTGCGACGATCAATGAGTTTAATTGCGTTCGCAAGCATCTCTCGGCTATTTCGGGCGGACGTCTTGCTCGCGCGGCAAAAGGTGCCAAGGTTGTCTCGCTGATTATCTCGGACGTATCTGGCGATGATCTTTCGGTGATTGCTTCCGGCCCCACCGTTGGTGACGTGACGACGTTTGCCGATGCGCGGGATATTCTGCGTCGCTATGGCATCACGCCACCGCCCGCGATTGCTGCGTATTTGGAAGAAGCGCGAGAGGAAACCGTTAAGCCTGATGATGCGTGCCTCAAGAATGTTGAGAACATCTTGATTGCAACCTCACAAGACGCGGTAGAAGCGGCGGCGGCCTATGCGCGGGAGCAAGGCGTCACACCCTATATCCTTGGCAACGCGATTGAGGGCGAGGCCAAGGACGTGGCGCTTGTCATGGCGGGGATCGCCAAGCAAGTCGCGCTCCATGACCAGCCGTTTGCGGCCCCTTGCGTGTTCATTTCGGGCGGCGAGACGACCGTGACGGTCAAGGGAAAAGGCAAGGGTGGACGCAACAGCGAGCTGTTGATCCATATGGCGATGGCGATGCAAGGCAACCCGCGCGTTCACGCGATCTCATGTGGCTCGGACGGCTCGGACGGAACCGAAAATAACGCAGGCGCGATCTTGCATCCTGATACGCTGGCCAAGGCAGCGGCAGCAGGTGCGGCCAAGCCCGTCACCTATGCCGACAACAATGATTCCTATAGCTTCTTTAAGCTGTGCGATGGGATTGTTGAAACGGGCCCGACGCTCACCAACGTCAACGATATCCGTGCGGTTTACGTCACGGGGAAGTAAAGCCGATTTTGTACCGGTAGAAAAAGAGAGCGCGCCAAGGAAAACCTTGGCGCGTTTCTTTTGTCTTAACCATAGTCTTTTGTTGATTCCGCTCTATCCGATCCTGTAAAAAAGGCCTTCTATTAAAAAATCAAACGTCATTCTTTGAAGGGATCGGTTATGAAAGTCATTAAGGATTTTACAGATTTGTATCTTGAATTATGCAACAAGCCTCGTGCCGGATGGGTGGCTCGTCAAGTGAAGCAGCCAGAGACGGTTTGGCAGCATACAGAGCGCGTCACCTTTTTATCAGAAGAATACGCGCCACAGTATCTTGGAAAAAAGAGCGTCTTTCATTGTAAAATGTTGGGACTATCCCATGATTTGCCGGAAGGCATTATGCATGACATCACCCCGCATGATAGGGTTACAAAAAAGCAAAAACAGGATTTGGAATTCCTTGTTATCGATCATATTGGAATGATGCCTTACAAAGAAGGGGATATTTTCAATGGTGCGGTGATGCGGGAGTATTTCTTGGAGTACGAGGCGCAGGAAACGCCTGCTGCCAAGTTCGTTGGCAAGATTGACAAGCTTCAGATGGGGGTTGAAGCGCTCAATATCGAGTTGACCAACCGTTGCGCCTATAGCCTTCAGCCTTTCTGGGATTATATTGAAAAACATCTTCAAGATTCCCCCCTTATGGAGGTTTTCGTTAATTTGAAAACAAGACGTCCAGCCTCTGCTTATCTTAAGCCTGAGATTGCAGTTCCGCCTAAGCCCCCCGGTTTTTTTGAGCAGATACAGCAAGAAGTTTTGATAAAAATGGGGCGGCTGCCTATTCCTAAGGAATACCCTACACTGCGGCGCTGATGGACGGCAGCCACGCGCCGAAATCTTCTTTGGCGCGGGTGGCATAGGCTTTTTTGCGCTCGCGCTTGCCTTTGACCGTTGTAATCGGCGGGAAGAGGCTAAACGTCACATTCATCGGCTGAAACGTGTCGGCATTGGCTTGCCCCGTGACGTGGGCGAGCAGCGCGCCCATCGCCGTGGTGCGCGGCGGCGGCGTGAGGGGTTGGCCCAAGGATTCCTGTGCGATGAGAAGACCCGCCACAAAGCCCATCGCGGCGGATTCGACATAACCCTCAACGCCCATGACTTGCCCTGCAAAGCGAATATGCGGGAGGGACTTCAGCCGAAGCGCGTGGTCAAGAAGGCGCGGGCTGTTGATAAACGTGTTGCGATGAATGCCGCCTAAACGGGCGAAAACAGCGTTTTTAAGCGCCGGAATTAGACGGAAAACGCGCTTTTGGTCGCCATATTTCATCTTGGTTTGAAAGCCGACGATATTCCACAGCGTGCCATCCACGTTATCCTGCCGCAGTTGCAAAATCGCATGGGATTTTTTGTCCGGTGCATGGGGATTGGTGAGCCCCACGGGCTTCATGGGGCCATAGCGCAGCGTGTCAATCCCGCGTGAGGCCATGACTTCGATAGGAAGGCAGCCTTCGAAATAGGGCGTGTTCTTTTCCCATTCTTTGAACGCCACGGTTTCGGCGGCCAGCAGCGCAGCGATAAAGGCTTCGTAACCGTCCTTATCAAGGGCGCAGTTGATATAGTCGCTGCCATCGCCTTTGTCATAGCGTGATTGCATCCACGCTTCGTTCATGTCGATGCTCTCGCGCTCGACAATCGGCGCAATCGCATCAAAGAAGTGAAGGGATTCCTCGCCCGTTATCGTCCGGATACTCTGCGCCAGTGCATCTGAGGTCAGGGGGCCAGAGGCAACCAGCACAGACATTTGCGCGTCATCAAGGGGCAGGGCGGTGATCTCGCCGCGCTTGATGGTGATCAGTGGGTGAGCCTCTAGCGCCGCCGTCACGTCCGCTGCGAACAGGTCGCGATCAACGGCGAGCGCGCCGCCAGCGGGAAGCTTATGCTTATCCGCCATCGACAGGATCAATGAGCCGCCGCGCCGCATCTCGTCATGCAAAAGGCCAACGGCATTATAATCGCTGTCATCCGAACGCAAGGAGTTGGAGCAGACAAGCTCCGCCAGCTGATCCGAGTGGTGGGCAGGCGTGGCCTTATTGGGGCGCATTTCATGGAGGATAACGGGCAGGCCGCGCTGCGCGATCTGCCACGCTGCTTCACTGCCCGCAAGGCCGCCGCCAATGATGAGGATAGGGGCCGACACGAAGGGGACTTATTCCTTCACGTCCGCCGCGACCTGCATCTTGATGATCTTGGACGGATCGCTGACCTTGCCGTTATCAAGGCGTGATCCTGTCTTGATCTTGTCCACGAACTCCATGCCAGAGGTCACATGCCCCCAGACGGTATATTGTCCGTCAAGATAGGAGGCATCATCAAAGCAGATGAAGAATTGGCTATCGCCGGAATCGGGGCTGGCCGCGCGGGCCATCGAAACCGTACCGCGTACGTGCGGCGACTTGCTGAACTCGGCCTTCAGTTTTTGGCCAGAGCCGCCCGTGCCGTCGCCCTTGGGGTCACCCGTCTGTGCCATAAAGCCCGGAATGACGCGGTGAAAGGCAAGGCCGTTATAGAAGCCCTGACGGGTCAGCTCTTTGATGCGGGCGACGTGGTTCGGCGCTAGATCGGGGCGAAGCTGGATCACGACGCGGCCATCCGCAAGGTCAAGATAGATTGTGTTTTCAGGATCAAGTGTGGTTTTGGCGTCTGCGAACTGGGTCATGGGCAAAGCTCCGATAAGAAAGGCGAAAAGAAGAGTGAGAATGGTTTTTTTGGTCATTGGCGCACCCTGTGGTTTGTTGTATGAGTTTTCTATACTCAAGACAATTTAAGAGTTGGGTTATAGTATAAGAGGAAAAAAGAAAACGGGATGCCCGTTTTCACGGGCATGACGGGATTAGTGTTTGATTCTAACCCTCTATCGTCATCCCCGCGAAAGCGGGGATCCCGTTTGTTTTCTTTCTTATTTGCCAACTCTTAAAGTGGAAAAGGTATACTTGTTTTTTATCTTGGTGGGAAGGGCGTAAATGAAGCGTAAGGCGCTATTTTTGGATCGGGATGGCGTGATCAACGAGGATGTCAACTTCGTCGGCACGGTGGAGCGGTTTGCCTTTAAGCAGGGAATCTTCGCTTTTCTTCGCGCCGTGCAGAGCCTTGGGTATCGGCTGGTTGTCGTCACCAACCAATCGGGGGTGGCGCGGGGGCTTTATACCGCGACCGATCATGAAACCGTGACCGCGCATATGCTGGCCGCGTTGGCGCATGAGGGCATCACAATCGATGCGGTTGAGACATGCTATCATCATAAAGATGGAACGGTTCCGCCCTATAACCGCGCCAGCTTTTGGCGCAAGCCGAACGCGGGCATGATTCTTGACGCGGCGCAGCGCCTTGGGATTGATCTCACGCGTTCCGCGATGATAGGGGATAGGGAAGGCGATATGCTGGCCGCGCAAAACGCCGGTATTCCCGTGCGGCTGTTGCTTTCGGCCTCGGCGGCGCTGCCAGAGGGGGCTGCGCGGATGGCCTCGTTTGACGAGGCGTTGGCCTTCTTAAAGAAAGCCTAGTTTGTCGTGAATCCGCCGATGTTGCGTAGGTAAAACTGGAACAGGATTGTCCTGCCCGCTTCAACATCCACGCGTTCGGTGTAGTTGCGCGAGGCCGTGACGCCTGTGCGGAAACATTCATCCTCATAGATCAGGCCAAAACCTGTGCTGCGCGGGCCGGGGGCTGGGTTGATTGCTTGCGTGTGGTTTGACGTCAGTGACCAGTATTTGGCAAAGGCGGAAGAAAGGCTATAAGTGACTTCCTCCATTCTATTGTTGGTGATGGTTGCCGTGTTCGGTTGATTGACGGAAAGATAATGGACAGACGGCCTAAAGAGGTTGGGGCCTGCCGAGGCTCTGACTTCCTGTTTAGAGAAAGTCAGGTCTTTTTGATCCAGACGGAAACCGTAGTTGATGTTGAAGTAACTGTTGGGCGCGATGTCAAGACGGCCAACGTAATCCGAAAGTTGTTCGGTAAGGCCCGACCCTTCGTTAAAGGAGGAGTCGCGGTTCAGGCGAAAGACTTGACCCCCCACCATTTCAATGCGTCCGCCGTTGGCGCCTGTAATCGCGTGGCGTAGGCCATAGGCCGCGCGCGTGCCGCCTTCCACGCGGTCATTGCCGGCATAGCGGTTGGGGGAAAACAGATTGGTTTCGTCAAACTCCATATCCAGACTGTCTTCATTGGGCAGCAGCGTGTGGCGCGAGACGCGTGGCGCGACGGAAAGAACGGCAATAGGCTCTAGCAATTGCTGATACGTCTCGCCATGACGCCCCAAAGGATAGCGCAAGGACAGATCGCCTTGAACAAAGGGGCGCGTGTGCACAACATTGGTGAAGCCGGTTCCCAGCGGAACATCGGCCATCGGCACATGATCCGCCCAATAGCTGTCCGAGCGAACAAGACCCGACACGGTTGTCAGGAAGCCGATGGACGAGGCCATCTGGCGCTCCCAGCCTCCCGCAAGCGACAGGCGGCGGGTATTCGCGCCTTGACGATTGGGATCGACATCGGTGCGGCGAGAGGTGACAAGCAGACCGCTGTTAAAAGACCAGCGTCCGCCCAGCGTTTTGTTCGGCTCGCCAAAGGCGCTGTATTTCATTTCAGGCGCGACGACAGGTTCGACCAGCTGGCTTCCGGGGCGCTGGTCTTTAAAATAGTACATATTGCCAGAGGCGTAGTTGCGGCCTTTAAAATTCTCGACATAGGCGCGGTTGACCAGCACGTCGTCGCCCGCAAGGCTATAGCGCTGCAAATAGCTTTTATCCGTCGTATAGGCGATATCGGTTCCCGCCCGCCATGTCGGCGTCAGGTCAAACAGCGTCGTTCCAAAAAGATGGCCGCGCCATTGCTGCCCTTTGTCGACCCCTGCGCTGCTTATAAAGTCTGTGCGGGCGACGCTGCCCGACCATTTCATCGAACCGTTGACGAAGCGATAGCGCCAATCGCCTTTCATTTGAAGTTTGTCCGTCGTGCTGAAAAGGGGTGTGACAACCAGATCGCTGTTAGGCGCGATATCAAAGTAATAGGGCGTGCGCGCCACCGTGCCCAGCGTGTTGTTAAGGCCTGCGGTAGGGGTCAGGAAGCCTTGCCTGCGCCGAACGGTGGGGTCGGGGTGCGAAAAATAGGGCGTATAAAAAACAGGAATACCGTCAAATTCCAACGTCGCATCGCGGTAAATCACGTTCTTGGTTTCCGTGTCATGCGTGATGCGTCGCCCTTTAAGTTGCCATAGGGGAGGTTTTTTCGGATCGTCCTTGCATAGATCGCAAGCGGAATAAATGCCGCGTTGGGTGATAAGATAGCGGCCTTCGTAACGCTGCGCGTCATTGGCAACCAAACGGGATTTGTCCGGAAAGTAGATGCCGACTTGATCGATGAAGCCTTGCTTCATGTCGGATGTCATTTCCATTTTGTCGGCAAACAAAATCTCTCCCGCTGTTTCGGTCAGGGCGACATGGCCGCTGGCCTGCACAACATCCGTCTTTTTGTTATAGGTGACGTTATCGGCGCGCAGCACCTTATCGTTCATGCTGACTTCCACATGGCCTTGCGCGGTCATAATTTCGGTGTTTTCGTCATAGGCCAGATGATCGGCCAAAAGCAGCGGCGGCGGCGACGGCGCTTTTTCGGCAGCGCAAGCGGGCGCATGGAAAGAAAGCCACAAAAGCGTAGCCGCCAAACCGAACAGAGCGCACCGTCGCGCATGTTTTAAGCTTCGTTTTTGCATGCCTTCTGCTTGCCAGAGTCTTGATAAAGGGCGTCAACTTGAAAACCCGAAAACTTTTTGGTCGCTTTGATTAACCTATCTTGGTCTTAGCCGGCTTGGCGACGAAAAACTTTTCGGGTTTTCAAGCGGACTGAGTATAAACCGACAAGAATGTAATGGGCTGAAAACTTTGATTATTTGTTAACTTTTTGCTCGAAGTAGAATGGCGCCCGCTGGGGGCCGTTTTTTTCGTATTTCCTTGCCCTTTGGGGGCGTGCCCCATACATTTGCGGCATGAAAAACAGCCCTTCCATCTTTTTTTGCGCCATAGGCGGCAGCGGCATGCTGCCGCTGGCTTTGATCATGAAAGAGCGGGGCTCTGCCGTGAGCGGTTCGGATCGCGGGCGCGATCAGGGGCGTACGCCAGAGCGTTTCGCCTTTCTGGAATCGCAAGGGATTCGCCTCTATCCACAAGACGGCAGCGGCGTAACGCCCGCCGTCAGCCGTGTGGTTGTTTCGACGGCGGTTGAGGAAACCATCCCCGATTACCGCGCCGCACTGGATTGCGGCCTTCCCATCGTGCGCCGCGCCGCCCTGTTGGCTGAGCTTTTTAATGAGGCCAAGAAGCGCGTGGCTGTGGCTGGAACCAGCGGAAAATCCACGACCACGGGCATGATCGGCTGGATTTTGCATCAAGCGGGGCTGAGGCCGACCGTGATGAATGGCGCGGTGATGAAGAACTTTGTGACGCCAGAAATTCCTTTAGCTTCCGCGTTGGTGGGTGATCCTGATCTGTTCGTCAGCGAGGTGGACGAAAGCGATGGCTCGATTGATGGTTTTACGCCAACAGTGGCTGTTTTGAATAACATAGCGCTTGATCATAAGACGATGGATGAGCTGCGCGGCCTGTTTTCCCGTTTCGTCGGTAAGGCGCAAAGCGTCATCATCAATCTGGATAATGAAGAGACGGCGCGGTTGGCCAGCCCGTCCATGACCACCTATAGCCTGCGCAATCCGGCGGCGACGCTTGTCGCCAGCGATCTGGTTTTTAAGCAAGACGGCGTGCGCTTTAATGTTGTCCACACCCCCACGGGGGAGCGTGCGACTCTACGTCTTCCTGTGGTTGGGCGGCATAACGTATCGAACGCTTTGGCGGCGATGGGAGCAGCGATGGCTTTAGGCGTTTCTTTAACGACGTCGGCCAAGGCCTTGGAATCTTTTTCGAGTATAGCGCGGCGCATGGAAAAGATAGGCCAAGCGAAGGGCATGACCGTCTATGACGATTTTGCTCACAATCCCGATAAGATAGGGGCCAGTCTTGAGGCTTTGCATCAGTTTGATGGAAGGCTCTTGATTCTCTTTCAACCGCATGGTTTTGGCCCCCTTAAACTGATGAAGGATGCGTTTGCCGCGGCCTTCGTCGCGGGCCTGCGGCCACAGGACCGCTTGTATGTCGTCGATCCTCTTTATCTGGGGGGGACGGTGGATCGCTCGGTCACCAGCCTTGATTTGACCAAGGGCGTAGAGGAGCAGGGGCGGCAGGCCTTTTACCATCCCTCACGCGATGACGCTGCCGCCGCGATGGCGCTGGAGGCGGCTGCGGGGGATCGCCTAATTATTATGGGCGCACGCGATGACACGCTGCCCGCCTTGGCACAAGCCTTGCTGGACAAGGTGGCCAAATCCCTCTGATTTTCGTTTGATTACGACGAGCGTTTTTCCACGCTGCGTGGGCGACGAAGGAAGGCGGGCATATGCTCGCCAAAGCCTTGGCCATGATCGTCGCTGGCGCTGCTGTGGGCTAACGCCGCCGCTGATGCCGTCGTGTGGCCGTAAGGCTGAGGCGCGGGATGTGGCGGCACATGCGGCGATTCATAGATGGGTTCAGGGACTCTTTCTGGCGCAGTCTCTGCCATCACGGCCTGTTGGGTCTTATCCTGCCGTGGCGCACGCGCACGAGGGGGCTTGCCCCGTCCTCGTGGAGAAGAGGGCTTGCGATCGCGCCCCGAAGAGCGCCCTTCCTGAACGGGAGGCAGGTCGAGGGTTGAGCGTTCGATGTCTTTCTTGATCAGCGTTTCAATTGCGGCGACCAGCTTGCTTTCATCGGGAGTCATCAGCGTAAAGGCCGTGCCTTCCTTGCCCGCGCGACCTGTCCGCCCAATGCGGTGGACGTAATCTTCCGCGTTAAAGGGCACGTCGAAGTTAAAGACGTGGCTGACATCTGCGATATCAAGGCCACGCGCCGCAACGTCTGAGCAAACGAGAAGGGAGATGTTGCCGCTTCTGAAGGAATCCAGCGTTTCGGTGCGTGTGCTTTGATCCAGATCGCCATGCAAAGCGCCCGCGTTGAAGCCATGCTTTTGCAGCGATTTGTGGACGATGGCGACATCGCGCTTGCGATTGCAAAAGATAAAGGCGTTCTGCACCGCGTGATTGCGCAAAAGGGTGCGCAGCGCTTCGCGTTTGTGCCAGTCATTTGCGGTTGGCAAATTGACGATGGAATGCGTGATGTTCACACCCGTGCTGGCGGGCGGCGAAACGGTCACGGTTTTGGGATTGCTTAGGAACCGATCCGCCAGTTTGCGGATTTCGGGCGGCATGGTAGCCGAGAAAAACAGCGTTTGACGCATCGCGGGCAACAGCCCCGCGATCTTTTCGATATCGGGAATAAAGCCCATATCCAGCATGCGGTCGGCTTCATCAATCACAAAAATCTTGATGTCGTTGAGCATAATCTGCCCACGCTCAAACAAATCGATAAGGCGTCCGGGCGTGGCGATCAGCACATCAACGCCGCGCTCTAGCTTTTTGATCTGCGGCCCCATGTTCTCGCCGCCGATCAACAAAGCCATGCTAAGCGAAGGATGATACTTGCCATAGGTGCGGAAGTTTTCGGCGACTTGCGTGGCCAGCTCACGCGTTGGCTCTAAGATCAGCGAGCGTGGCATGCGTGCCCGCGCCCGTCCGCTGGAAAGAATTTCGATCATCGGCAGCGTAAAGCCCGCCGTTTTTCCTGTGCCCGTCTGAGCGCAACCGAGAACGTCCCGCATTTGCAGGACATAGGGGATGGCTTGTTCTTGGATGGGGGTGGGGGTGGTATAGCCGACGTCGTCAATGGCCTTGAGCAGCTCGTCGCTTAACCCTAAATCAGCAAATGTTGTCACGTTGTTTATAGTATCTTTCTTTTTTCTTTTCCATTGCGGCGAGCCATCGTGGCGCGCTCACCTAAAATGACCGGTTCAAAAAATCGTGGGGTCAATAGGGCAATAGTGTTTCGACAGGCCGCCTTCGGCTGTCTCACTTTTTGTGAGCGCATACATAGTCCTTTTTAGGGGGGAAAGCAAACGACAAGGGAGCGGTGCGTGATTAGTTGTTTGATTACATGGGGATGCAAGGTTTTCTTAAGCTAGTGGTAGTGTGAAGCTAAACCGCGCACCACCTTCGGCGCGGTTTTGCGCCCAAAGCTGGCCGCCATGAAGATGAATGATGCCCGACGCGATGGTGAGGCCAAGCCCCGTTCGTTTTGTTTGACCCTCTGGCGCGATGGAGCAGAACTTGTCAAAGATTTTATCTTCAAAGCCTTTAGGTAGGCCGATTCCTTCGTCTTCGATAGTGACAAGCATGACCGCGCCTTGCCGCCCAGCCATCAGGGTGATCGTGCTTTGCGGCGGTGAAAATTGCGCGGCGTTTTCCAAAAGGTTGATAATCAGCTGTTCAATCAAGACCGGATCGATCAAGACATCGGGAAGGGCTTCTTCGATCTTCTGGACAAACGTATGTTGCGCCAGAGCCGTTGTCAGGCGGGTGGCGGCTTGATCGATGCGTTCATGAAGAGAGGAGGGCACGCGTTGAGGCTCAACCGCGCCTTGCTCCAGATTGCTGGCATCCAGAAGATGCGTCACCGTTTTTGTCAGATGCTTTGTTTCCTGATGAAGCGTTGATGCGATGGCTTGCAGTGTTGTGGGATCAAGAGCTTCCTGAGGCTGCATAAGGCCTGCGACGGTTCCCGCAATCGATTCAAGCGGCGTACGGAAATCGTGTGTGAAGCTGGTCATCAAGGAATCCCGCAGCTTTTTGTTTTCGCTTTCGACGATGGCTTGCGCCGCAATCTCGCCAGCGCGAACGCGCTGAAGCGCCGAAGCCAAAAGGCTTGCCATCGTTTCCATCGCCAGAATGTTGTCATGGGTAAAAAGGCGCTCTTTGTCATAGGGAAAACTTCCTAAAACGCCCAAGGTTTCGCCTCCTGTGACGAGCGGCAGGTAAAAGCCTGCGGCGCTGGGCATGGTCGATGTGCCGCGCCCCGCGCCTTTCAGGTTCTCAAAGCACCATTGCAGCGCACCGAAATCATTGTAATAGGTATCTTGGGGCAGTTCGCCCAGCAGCATGGCGGGATGGCCTTGCGCGTTGGTCATCCAGACGGTCGCGTTGACATGAAGCGTTTTGTCCAGATAATCCGCAATGACTTGGGCGACCGGCAGACGACCCCGCGTGGCGGTTAATTTCCGTGTCAGAAGGTACAGGGCTTGCGTCCGCTCCTCCTTATCGCGGGCGGCGCGCGCTTGGCTGCGAAGGCGGGCGGCTTGCGTTGCGATGGCATAGCCCGTGATGAGCATCACGACGAAAGTCATAATAGACGACTGGTCATTTGCTCCTTGGTCGGGGTGCAGGCTCATAAAAAAGATATTAAGGGCAGACGCCGCCAGCAGGGCGTAAAACAAGGCAGGGCCAAGCCCAAGCTTGGTGGCCACAAGGACAATGCCCGTCAGGTACAAAAGAGCCTGATCCGTTGTCGTCAGGATTTTGTCCAGCCCTCCGCCTAAAAGGGTGAAGGCGACAACCGTGATAAACGCAATCAGGTAATTTAAAGGCCTGAAATGGGTGAGAGGCGATACGGTGGATTCCGGCGCGATAAGAGAGTCCTGCCGCGTGATAATAAGAATATCGATCACTCCGCTTTGGCGGATCAAACGGTCAATGGCGTGGTTCTTTAACAGATTACGCAAAGACCACGCGCTGTCTTTGCCGACAACGATTTTGGTGATGCCGTGCTTCCGCGCATAGGCGAGCGTTTCATCAATAATATCGTCGCCGCGCAAAGAAACCATTGTGCCGTCCAGTCTTTCGATGATGCGTTCCATCATTTCGGCTGAGCGGCGTTTGGTACGATTAGAGGCCGAGTCATATTCGCCGACTTCGACATAAAGGGCTGTCCATGGCGCTTTAAGCGCAATGGCAAGGCGTTTGGTGGCGCGGATCAATTTAACGGAGTCGTAATCCGTATCAATTATCACCAGCAGTTTTTCGGCCACGTTCGCGTGGGGGGAGGACTCGCTGGCCGTCGCGCTGCGTTCGGCATCTACGCGCTCGGCCATGCGGCGTAGGGCGATTTCGCGCAGACTGTTCAGGTTATCAATTTTAAAGAAGTTTTCCGCCGCGCGTTTGTTCGCGCCCGCCGCGACATAGACCTTGCCTTCGCGCAGGCGCAGCAAAAGGTCTTCGGGGTTGATATCGACCAGAACGACATCATCCGCCATATCGAAAACAGAGTCAGGAAGCGTTTCCTTGACCCAAATGCCCGTAGCGCTCGCGACAATGTCGCTAAGGCTTTCGATGTGCTGCACGTTAAGCGTTGTAAAGACGTTGATGCCCGCGTCAAGAAGCTCAATCACGTCGTTCCAGCGTTTGGGATGGCGCGAGCCGGGGGCGTTGGTGTGCGCCAGCTCATCGACGATGATTAGGGCAGGCTTGCGCTCTAGCGCTTTTTCCAAATCAAACTCATACAGCGTGATGCCGCGATAGGTCAGCGCTTGCGGGGTCAGGACGGGGATGTCTTTCAGCAATTCTTCGGTTTGCGGGCGGCCATGCGTTTCGACAAGGCCGACGACGACATCGACGCCTTGCTTGATTTGCTCATGCGCGGCGGTCAGCATGCTATAGGTTTTGCCCACGCCCGCGCAGCTGCCGAAAAAGATTTTCAGGCGTCCGCGCTTGTCCTTCTTTTCCTCTTTTTGAATCTGCTTCAAAAGGTCTTCGGGATCGGGGCGGCCATCGTCGGTCATGGGCGGCCTCCGCTTAGCCGATCTAAGGCAAGGTTGAGGAGAAGGACATGCACGCGCGGCTCGCCAAGGATTCCTAGCGTTCTGTTTTCCGTGGTTGCCTGAATAAGGGCGTGAACGCGCTCTAGGGGAAGCCCCCGCGCTTTGGCGACGCGGGCGGCCTGATAAAGCGCAGCGGCGGGAGAGATATGCGGATCCAGCCCGCTGCCTGACGCCGTGACAAGATCGGCTGGGATCGTGCCATTTTGGTTCTCATGCGCGTTGGAGAGAAAGGCGATGCGTTTGCGTATCTGGTCAATCAGCGCAGGGTTGGCGGGATTAAGGTTGCTTGCCCCCGAAGACAGGAAGGCATAGGGATGTCCCCCCGATGACGGGCGCGGCCAGAAATAACGCTCCCCCGTAAAGTTCTGACCGATTAGCGCCGAGCCGATGATTTTGCCTTGATAGGAGACAAGGCTGCCGTCCGCCTCGTGGGAGAAAAAAAGCTGCCCTGCAACCCATACGGCAGCGGGATAGGCAAGTCCCAACAACAGCGTGAAAACGACCAGCAGGGCGAGCGAGGCGCGAAGCGTTTTAAACATGGAGGCCTCCCGCGATTAGTACGATAGCCATATCAATCAGCTTGATCCCGATAAAGGGCGCTAGTATGCCGCCAAGACCATAGATAAGGAGGTTGCGCCGTAAAAGCTCACCCGCGCCCACAGGGCGATAGGCTACGCCGCGCATGGCGACGGGGATAAGGGCGACGATGATAAGCGCGTTAAAGAGCAGAGCGGAGAGAATGGCGCTGTGCGGCGTTGCCAGCCCCATAATGTTTAAACGGTCAAAGGCCGGATAGGTTGCCATAAACACGGCCGGAATAATCGCAAAATACTTGGCGATATCGTTTGCGAGGCTAAAGGTTGTGAGAGAGCCGCGAGTCATGAGCAGTTGCTTGCCGATTTCGACCACCTCGATCAACTTGGTGGGATCCGAGTCCCTATCGACCATGTTGGCCGCTTCCTTGGCGGCTTGCGTGCCGCTGTTCATCGCCACTGCAACATCGGCCTGCGCCAGCGCGGGCGCGTCGTTCGTGCCGTCGCCCACCATGGCGACCATCTCGCCGCCTTCTTGCATTTTGCGGATATAGGTCAGCTTCGTTTCGGGCGTTGCCTGCGCGATAAAATCATCCACGCCCGCCTCGGCGGCGATGGCAGCGGCGGTCAGAGGGTTATCGCCTGTCACCATCACGCTTTTAATGCCCATGGCGCGAAGCGAGGTCAGGCGCTCCTTAATGCCTTTTTTGACAATGTCTTTGAGGTGAATGACTCCCAGAGGCTTCGCCCCTTCCGTAACCATAAGCGGCGTGCCGCCTTGCCGCGCAATGGTTTCAATCTGTTTGTGCAGGGTTGGAGGCACGCTGCCGCCCTCTTTGATAACATGGGCCTCAATGGCATCGCCTGCGCCTTTAAGGGTCGTGATGTTCCCTTGGGTCACGCCGCTAATACGCGTATCGGCAGAGAAGGGAATAAACACCATGTCCTCGGTTTTAGCGGGAGGCGTCAGGCCATAGGATTGATAGGCCAGATCAACGATACTTCTCCCTTCGGGCGTTTCATCGGCGAGAGAGGAGACGAGGGCGGCTTTGACAAGCTGGATCGGCGCGACGCCCTCTGCCGCGAAAAAAGCGACGGCTTGCCGGTTGCCCAGCGTAATCGTGCCTGTTTTATCAAGCAGCAGGACGTTGATGTCGCCCGCTGCCTCGACCGCGCGCCCCGATGTGGCGATGACGTTGGCTTGCATCAAGCGGTTCATGCCCGCGATCCCGATGGCCGAGAGAAGGCCGCTGATCGTCGTGGGCGCAAGGCAGACAAGAAGGGCGATAAGGACGGTCAGGCTAACAGGTGCGCCAGTAGATATTTGTTGCACGTTGTATAGAGAAAAGGGCAGCAGCGTGGCGCAGGACAAAAGGAAGATAAGGGTCATCGCGGCCAAAAGAAGCCCCAGCGCGATTTCGTTGGGCGTCTTCTGGCGCTTCGCGCCTTCGACCATCGCGATCATCTTATCAAGATAGCTTTCGCCCGCATTGGCCGTGACCTTGATCACAAGCCAGTCCGATAAAACGCGCGTGCCACCTGTCACCGCATCGCGGTCGCCGCCGGACTCGCGGATCACGGGGGCGCTCTCGCCCGTGATGGCGCTTTCATCGACCGAGGCCGCGCCTTCGATCACTTGCCCGTCGGCAGGAATGAAATCGCCCGCGCAGGCGTACACGCAGTCGCCTTGCCTAAGGGCGCTGGCCGGAACGGCTTGAACCTTTTGCTTGTCCGCTGAATCGTCCAGCTTTTTGGCCATGATGTCGCTGCGCGATTGTCGCAGTGTGGCGGCCTCAGCTTTGCCGCGCCCCTCGGCGTAGCTTTCCGCGAAGTTTGCGAACAACACTGTAAACCAAAGGATGAGGGAGACGGTCAGCGTAAAGCCAAACGTGTCGCCTTCGGGATTCTTAAGCGCGGCCATCGCATCGATAAAGGAAAGGATCGCACCGACAAAGACAACAAACATCACCGGATTGCGCATCTGATGAAGGGGAGATAGGCGCAGGATTGCAAGCTTGAGCGGCTCGATCAGGTCTTGGGGGGAGAGGCGGATAGGCGTTGCGCTCTTATTCATCCAAGGCCTCCTGCCGCCATCAAATGAAAGTGCGCGGCCACGGGGCCCAAAGAAAGCGCTGGAATAAAGGTCAGGACGCTAAGGATCACAATCGTGCCAACGAGAAGTCCGATAAAAAGAGGAGAGGCCGTGTCCAGCGTTCCGGCGGAGGTGGGCGTGATCTTTTTTGTGGCCATAGAGCCCGCGAGCGCTAGAAATGCCACAATCACGGCATAACGGCCTAGCAACATGCAAAAACCCAAAAGGATATTGTAAAACGGCGTGTTGCTGTGAATGCCGCCAAAGGCGCTACCGTTGTTGTGGCTGGCGGAGGATAAGGCATAAAGGATTTCGCTAAAGCCTTGCTCCGCCGGATTGCCAGTGCCGCTTTGTCCCGCCTGCGTCATGACGGCCAACGCCGCCCCGCCCAACGTCAGAAAAGCGGGGATCAGGACGATTAGCGACACCATTTTCATATCAAAGATGCCGATTTTTTTACCAAGATATTCGGGGCTGCGGCCAATCATCAGGCCCGCAATAAAGACCGTGAGAAAGACGTAGACGAACAGGCCGCATAGGCCGCTGCCGATGCCACCAAACACGACCTCGCCAAAGTGGATGAAAAGAAGCGGGATCAAGCCTGCCAGCGGCATAAAGGAATCGAGTGCCGCATTCGTAGAGCCACTCGATGTCGCGGTGGTCAGGCTAGCCCACAGGGTCGATCCGAAAACGCCAAAGCGCATTTCTTTGCCTTCCATGTTGCCTAAGGCCGGATCGACGCCGAGTGCCGATAAAAGAGGATTGATTTGATGCTCGGCCATAAGGCCCAATATGGCAAGTGGAATGAGGAGAGAAAACATTGCCCACAAAAGCGCCCGCCCATCGTGGGGCCTACGCGTCATCGCGCCAAAACAAACGGCGCTTGCCGCGGGTATTAACAGAATGGCCAGCATTTGCAGGAAGGTTGAAAGCGGTGTCGGATTTTCAAACGGATGGGCGGCGTTTGCCGAGAAAAAGCCGCCGCCGTTCGTGCCAAGTTGTTTGATGGCCACTTGCGAGGCCACGGGGCCCGTCGCGATGATTTGCGAAGCTGTGGGGTCCAAGGGGGATACAACAGAAACCTCACCGAACGTTTGAACGACGCCTTGCGAGATAAGAAAGAGGGCGAACAGAAAGGCAAACGGCAAAAGCAGATACAAAAGGCCTTTGATCAGATCGCTCCAAAAATTGCCTAGTGTTTTGCTGTTATCACGCGCAAGGCCTCGTATAAAAGCGATGAGGATGGCAAGCCCCACGGCAGCGGATAAAAAGTTCTGCACGGCAAGCCCGATCATCTGGCTTGCTGTGGTCACGGTGGTTTCGGGGACATAGGATTGCCAATTCGTGTTGGTGACAAAGCTGGCCGCGATGTTTAAGGCAAGGTCGGCGCTTATGTCGGGAAACGGCTGGTAGAGAAGAAAAAGAAAAAGGACGAGTGCGCCAGCAAGGGAAAATACAAGAACGCTTGCGGCATAGGTTTTCCAGCCCATCTCTTCCTTGGGGTCGATGCCGCCCAGTTTGTACAGGGCGTTTTCAAGGGGCTGCATCAGGGGCGTCAGAAACGTGTGCTCGCCTTCAAACACCCGCGCCATATATAGGCCAAGCGGCTTCATTGCGATCAACAGGATCGTGAAGAACAGGGCGACTTGCCCCCACCACGCAAGGGGAAGGGAGAGAAAGCTCATGGAAACAGCTCCGGCTTAAACAGCGCGAGGCCAAGATAGCCAAAGAGAAAAAGCGTCGCCAGAGCGGCAAGAATGATCATCGTCGGGTGGTTCCTTTAGGAGAAAAAGGAAAAAGGCAGGTAGGCTTCAGCGGGTTATACCAGCGACCATAAGAAATGACGTGTGACGATAAAAAGAAAACGGGATTCCCGCTTTCGCGGGAATGACGGGTTTAACGTTTAGTTTTAACCCATAATCGTCACCCCCGCCCCGTATCAAGTACGGGGCAGGCTCCAGCGGGGGTCCCGTTTGTTTTCTTCCTATACGAGTCATTTCATAGGGGCGTTGGTATTAGACTCTATTTATTCTTTGTCATCCCCGCGAAGGCGGGAATGACGTAAGGGGAAACGTAAGGTATCGAGGCTATTCTTCATCAAGAGTTAGGCTTGGTCTTTCCGGTAACGCTGTAGGGTTCCCTCCCCCTTGCGGGGAGGGATAGGGAGGGGGGAGTGACGCTTGGCACGATTACAATTAGGGATCCCCCCAGTCGCTCTCCCCCCTCCCTTGCTTCCACCGCTATCGCGGTGGTAGCTTTTCCTCCCCGCAAGGGGGAGGGATATGTGGCCGCAAGGGGAGGGTGATTATTAAAATTCTAGACTCGACCCCCTTTCTTATTCTTCATCGAGCTGACGTCCATAGATTTCGCGTTTGCCCACATGGTTGGCCTCGCTGATGATGCCGTCTTTTTCCATGCGTTCAATAAGCGTCGCGGCGCGGTTGTAGCCAATCGAAAGCTGGCGCTGCACATAGCTGATCGAAGCCTTGCGGTCGCGCAGGACGACATCGACGGCCTTGTCGTACATCTCATCGCCTGAATCGTTGCCGCCGCTAGAAAGGCCCTCTTCGTTTTCGCTTTCGTCTTCGGTTACTTCGTCCAAATAGTCGGGCTCGCCTTGTGCCTTAAGGAAGGCGACGACGTCCTCAACCTCTTTGTCCGAGACAAAGGGGCCATGCACGCGCGTGATGCGTCCGCCGTCTGCGCGGTAAAGCATGTCGCCTTGTCCTAAAAGCTGCTCGGCTCCCTGTTCGCCCAAGATGGTGCGGCTGTCGATTTTTGAGGTGACTTGGAAACTAATGCGCGTGGGGAAGTTGGCCTTGATCGTGCCCGTGATGACATCCACCGAAGGCCTTTGCGTGGCCATCATAATATGAATGCCAGCCGCACGCGCCATTTGCGCGAGCCTTTGGACGGCGGCTTCGATTTCTTTACCCGCGACAAGCATTAGATCGGCCATTTCGTCCACGATCACGACGATAAAGGGCAGGGGGGTCAGATCAAGGGGCTGCTCTTCGTAAACAGGCTTGCCCGTCTCGCGGTCAAAGCCCGTCTGCACCGTGCGAGTCAGACTTTCCTTATTCTTGGCGGCTTCACGCAGGCGGATGTTATAGCCGTCGATGTTACGCACGCCCAGCTTGGACATGGCGCGGTAACGCTCTTCCATCTCGCGCACCGTCCATTTAAGCGCCATGATGGCCTTCTTCGGCTCGGTCACGACGGGGGCGAGCAAATGCGGAATGCCTTCATAGATCGAAAGTTCCAGCATCTTGGGATCGATCATGATGAAGCGGCATTTTTCAGGTGGCAGCCGGTAAAGGAGAGACAGGATCATGGTGTTGATGGCGACGGATTTGCCCGCCCCTGTCGTTCCGGCGATCAGCAAATGCGGCATCCGGATCATGTCGGTGATGATGGGCATGCCCGCGATGTCTTTGCCCAGCACCAAAGGAATAGCGCCTTTATGATCGGTATAGACTTCGCTGCTGAGAAGATCGCGTAGGAACACCATCTCGCGCTTCTTGTTGGGCAGTTCAATGCCAATGACGTTGCGACCTTGCACAACGGCAACGCGCACCGAGACAGCGCTCATGTTGCGGGCGATGTCGTCGGCCAAGGATATGACGCGTGAGGAACGCGTGCCCGGTGAAGGCTCTAGCTCATACAGCGTGACGACGGGGCCCGGACTTACCTTGGTGATTTTGCCGTACACGCCAAAGTCGGCAAGGACGGATTCCAAAAGTTTGGCATTTTTCTCTAAGGCTTCCTCGGACAGATCCGGTGCGCTTTTGCGAGACGCTTCTGGCCATTGCAGCAATTCTAAAGGTGGCAAGGCGTGAGAGCCTTCGGCTCGCAAGGGTAGGCGAGCTTGCCTTCCCGTTGGTTTGGGTCTGCTGATAAGGGGCTTTTTGACGGTGCGTTTTAGGGGGCGGATAAAACCTTCTTCCTCTTCCTCATCCTCTTCTTCGTTCTCGTCTTCCTCCTCCTCCTCTTCTTCTTCGACTTCTTCGTCTTCAGCGGGCCATTCTTGATCGCGGTGGCGCAGGCGGTTCCACAGCGCTTGGCTCTTGTTGATCAAAGAGGTCGTGGCGCTATGTGCCATTTGGTGCAGGAGCCTTACGAAATCATGCCACTCGCCAAAGGTCAGCGCGCAGGCCATGTAAAGGGTTCCCAAGGACAACAAGCCCATTGTGACGGCCACGATGATCCCGCCGCCCGTTTTGGGCAGAAGGCCAAGGAGCGCTCCTGCGATAAGTTTTCCAAAAGAGCCTCCCCAAAAACGGGTCATGCCTAGGGACGCGTCGGGGGTAAGGGCGGCCATCGCGATTCCGGCGGCTAGTACGGACAAAAAGGCGGCCAGTGCGCGACTCCATGGCAAATCAAGTCCGCGCCCTTCGCTAATCCGCCAACCCCAAGCCGCGAGAACAATGGACAGTAAGATCGAGGCAATGCCCCAGTATTGCCATAGAAAATCGGCAAGGTAGCTCCCCGTTGTTCCAAAAAGATTGTGGATGACGTCGGTTGAGGCCGCGTTGAGTGAGGAATCTTCAGGGTGGTAGCTAATAATAACAAGCGCCAAGACAACCGCCAGCAGGATCATGGCGATCCCTTCGACGCGGGCGAGGAGTCGCAAAAGGGCCGCCCGCAAGGAATCCGGCATCCAAGGCGAGCCGCCGCGGCGATAACGTGAAGAGGTGCGAACAAGAGGACGTTGTGACATAAGGCAAAAAACTCAATGAACGACAAAAAGAAGCGGGTGGGGACATTCTTGCCGATTCGGGCGTTCCTGTCACCTTGTCGTTATACGCGTAGGGTTCAACCTGAAGAAACGAAAAATCCTGCCAAAAACAAACAAAATAGCGTCCGTTAACTTCTTGCACACCGTTATTGTTGCATGACTGAAACTGTAGGGGAGGCGACTCACAGGGGTGAGTCGAGGGCTTCTCGTAAAAAGCAGGTGGATAAGGCGTGGTTAAAGCATTCTTTCATAACGGGTTAAAGGCCTTGTCGCGTTGGCTGACCCCGCGCGTTTTGCCGTCAGGGGGCGGCGGGAAGCTGTCGCGTATGCGCCGCATGTTCCAAGGTCTTGCCGTGATGACGGCGCTGGGCATGGTGGCGGTTTTTGCCCCTTATTTTGCCGGCGACCTTGCGGGCATGATTATCGGGGGGCTTTTGGCCGCCTCGCTTTTGGGCATGTCGGCCGCCGTGTGGTGGCAGATCAAGCACTCCCATGATGATGCGGCGGAAGAGGTTTTGCTGCGCGAGGCCTTCCATAGCATGCTCACCCCCCAATTGATCACCGATCAAAAGGGCGACATTGTGATGGCCAGTCGTGCCTTTCGCGGCTGGATTGATTGGGGCAAAGAGCCGGTGATGGAGGCCCTGACGACGCGGTTTGGTGCGACGGCGGAAAGTCGGCAGAAGTTTAAGCAGATTCAGGACACCTTGAAAAAGGGGCAGTCCGTTATTGTGGATCTTCCCGTCATGCGTGGTCAGCGCATGGTCGAATGGCGCCGCATTGTGGCAAGGCCTATTGATGGGAATAATCGCTATTATCATTGGCGCTTTGAGGACATTAGCGAAAGCCGCCGCATGGAACGCGCCATGCGGGACGAGCAAAACAAATTGATCGATTTTATGGCGCGTGCGCCTATTGGTATCTATTCCGTCGATCAACATGGCCGTTTCCGCTTTGTGAATGAAACGTTGGCCGATTGGCTGCAAGTCACGCCTGACGATCTTGTGAAGGGCGACGTTCGGATTCACGACATATTGAAGGATGCCCCCGATGGGGCGGCGGCTTATGCCATTGCGGCGGGCGCTCAAGGAGAAACGCGGGGCGAAGTGATCTTGCGCCGCCGCGATGGTACGCTCTTTCCTGTGGCTGTTACCCAAACAGTTGTGCCTTCCGAAGACGGCAAGGCCCTGCGCACGCGCTCGGTCGTGCGCGATCTCTCGCCAGAGCGCGAATGGCAAATGGCGCTTTCGCTTTCCGAGTATCGCTTTCAACGCCTGTTTGCCGAAGCGCCGATTGGTGTCCTTCTTTTGGATGCCAATTTTATCGTGATGGAATGCAATCAGGCGTTTTTGACGATTGCGCGGCGCAAGCGCGAGGCCACGATTAGCCAGCCGATAGCCGAACTGGTCGCGCAACAAGCGCGTAAGGAGTCGTTGGATATTCTTGCTCAGGTTCTCTCTGGCGCGGACATGACCAAGCCGATTGAAGTCCTCCTTCAGGCGGATCGCGATATCATCGTGCATGTGTTTGCCAAGCGTTTTGGCGACGCGACGCAGATCGAAGGCGAAGGCGGCGGCGATGGCGGCTTGATGCTCTATTTCATCGATGTGACAGAGCAAAAGCGCATGGAAATCCAGTTCGCCCAGTCGCAAAAGATGCAAGCCATCGGTCAGCTGGCGGGCGGCGTCGCCCATGACTTCAACAATTTGCTCACGGCGATGATCGGCTTTTGCGATTTGCTTCTTATGCGCCACAAACCGGGCGATCAAAGCTTTACCGATATTATGCAGATCAAGCAGAACGGCAACCGCGCGGCTAACCTTGTGCGCCAGTTGCTTGCCTTCTCGCGTCAGCAAACCTTGCAACCCAAGGTTATCAACATCGTCGATGTGGTGTCTGAGCTTACGGCGCTGTTGCGCCGCCTAATTGGTGCACAGATACGCCTCGATATGTTCCATGGGCGTGACATCGGCCTTGTCAAGGTTGACCAAGGCCAGCTAGAGCAAGTCGTGATCAATCTTGTGGTCAATGCGCGTGACGCCATGACAGACGGTGGTGCGGTCACGATCACGACGGCCAATCATATCCAAAAAGACCATGTCCTGCGCGGGCAGGACGATATGCCACCCGGACGCTATGTTTTGATCAAGGTGGAGGATACCGGCTCAGGCATTCCGTCGGAAATCATTCCGCGTATTTTTGATCCTTTCTTTTCGACGAAGGAAATCGGCTCTGGTACGGGGCTTGGCTTGTCCACTGTGTACGGCGTTGTGCGGCAAACAGGCGGTTTTATCCATGTGGAAAGCGCCGTGGGGCGTGGCACAATCTTTACGGTTTACCTGCCAGTGTTGGCCGAGAATGAAAGCCAGCGCGTCACCGATGTGACGGATGAGAATGCCGAGGAAAAACCCGGCCCCGATTTGACAGGCGCGGGCACGATCTTGCTGGTTGAGGACGAAGACGCGGTGCGCGTGTTCTCAACCCGCGCGCTGAAGAACAAGGGCTATAACGTCCTTGAGGCGCGCAGCGGCGAAGAAGCCTTAGAGATTTTGGAAAAAGAAGGCGACAAGATCGACCTGACAATCACGGATGTCGTGATGCCCGAGATGGACGGGCCGACACTCTATAAACATATGCAAGGAAGATGGCCCAAGATGAAGGTTGTCTTTGTGTCGGGCTATACCGAAGACCGCCTGCGCGAGCAATTTAAGTCGGGCGAGGTCATCCACTTCCTTGGCAAGCCGTTCTCCCTCAAGCAACTCGCCAGCAAGGTCAAAGATCTGCTGAGCGAAGGGGCGTAAAGGTATGTCCGCACTCGCCCAAACCGATAAGCTTTTTTTTGAGGCCGCGTCATTGGATCGCGGCAAGGTTGAGAGCCTTGTCAGTGACACGCTTATGGGCGCAGACGATGGTGAGTTGTATCTTGAATACGCGCAATCCGAAGGCATGGTGTGGGACGATGGTAAGCTGCGCACGGCCAGCTATGACACCACGCAAGGCTTTGGGCTTCGCGCCGTGTGTGGTGAGACGATTGGCTTTGCCCATGCCGTTAATCTGGATGAGGAAACCTTGCGCCGCGCCGCATCATCCGTGGCGGCGGTGAAGGGCGGCTATGCGGGTGAGCTGGCACTGCCCCCCATCGGCACAAACCGTCACTTGTATGGCGATGATAATCCTCTTTTGTCTAAAACTTTTGAGCAGCGCCTTGTGCTGTTGCAAGAGATCGACGCCTATGTGCGCGCGCGTGATCCCCATGTCCATCAGGTAAGCGTTTCGCTCGCTGCGACGTGGCAGGCCGTGCAGATCATCGGCGCGGGCGGGTTTCGCGTGGCAGACATTCGCCCCCTTGTGCGTCTCAATGTTTCGGTTGTCGCCAAGCAGGGGGATCGCATGGAAAGCGGCGCACGCGGCGCGGGCGGGAGGCTTTCCTATGACCATCTGTTTGATCCAACGCAGTGGCAGGGTATGGCCGATGAGGCGTTCCGCAAGGCTCTTGTGAACCTTGACGCTGTTGAAGCGCGGGCGGGTGAGATGACGGTGGTGGTTGGCGCGGGCTGGCCCGCCGTGCTTCTTCATGAGGCTATCGGCCACGGCCTAGAGGGCGACTTTAACCGCAAGAAGACCTCGGCTTTCGCGGGGCTGCTGGGGCAGCAAGTGGCGGCCAAGGGCGTGACCATTGTGGATGATGGCACGCTGGAAAACCGGCGCGGCTCCATTTCCATTGATGATGAGGGCACGCCGTCCCAATGCACGACGTTGATCGAGGACGGGAAGCTTGTGGGGTATATGCAAGATCGCCTGAACGGGCGGCTGATGGGCGGCGCATCAACGGGCAACGGGCGGCGCGAGAGTTTCGCGTGCCAGCCGTATCCCCGCATGACCAACACGATGATGCTAAAGGGCAGCCATGTGCCCGAAGAGATTATCGCTTCGGTTGATCGCGGCATTTACGCCGCCGACTTTGGCGGCGGGCAGGTAGATATCACCTCTGGCAAGTTTGTTTTCTCGGCAACCGAGGCTTATGAGATTGAGGGCGGCAAGATTGGTCGTCCCGTCAAAGGCGCGTCGCTTGTCGGCTCCGGTTTTGAGGTTCTCAAGAAAGTGTCGATGATTGGCAACGATGTCAAACTGGACACGGGCGTCGGGACTTGTGGCAAGAATGGCCAAAGCGTCCCCGTGGGCGTGGCGCAGCCGACCTTGCGGATCGATGCCATGACGGTCGGCGGCGCAAGTGTGTAGGTGAATAGGATTCAGCATTCAGGATTTAGGATTTAGGATTTAGGATTTAGGATTTAGGATTTAGGATTTAGGATTTAGGGAAGTGTTGCGTCACCCTTTTTCCTTTACCGTCATCGCGAGCGACTGTAAGGAGCGTGGCGATCCAGCTGCCGAGCGTCTGCGAGGCCGAAGAGTCATTTGCGCGGCAGACGCCGCGCAGCTGGATTGCTTCGTCGCATTCGCTCCTCGCAATGACGAAATTGAGGAAAGGGGAAACCCCTCACTTTTTGCCCCTTTTATAGGCAGTTTTAAAAGGCCCCGTACGGCGCTTGTGATGAGCGCTGAATAGGGGTAAAATCCTAGGCCACACAGGTAGCGGAGGCATCAGAATAACGCGTCAGCGCTTATCTAAACGCGTGTACGACCCCTTCTATAAGTGATTTTCCCCAACACCCAAAATGAGGGCCCGTTTTTGCCCCTATTGCCCCGCTAAAACGCCCATGACGGCGGCGGCGCTGGCGGCACTGGCCTCGACGTCATAGCCGCCTTCCAACAGCGCTATCAGGCGGCCTTGGCACTTGCGCTTGGCCATGTCCAAAAGGTCGCGCATAAGGGTCGCATAATCCTCTGTTTCCAGATTCTGCGAGCCCTTCGGATCGTCCTTATGCGCATCGAAACCCGCCGACACAAGAAGAAGGTCAAAGTCCTCCGTCTCCAACCGCGCCATCGCTTTCTCGCGCCACTGCGTCAGCCATGCCTCACGCGGTGTGTTGGGTGGGAAGGGGATATTCAGGATGTTGCCTGCGCCGACCTCATCCGCATGACCCGACTCCGGCCATAACGGCAGTTGGTGAAGACTGATAAAAAAGACGGACGTGTCTTTTTCAAAAATCGCCTGCGTGCCGTTGCCGTGATGTACGTCAAAGTCAACAATGGCGATGCGCTTCAGCCCATGCGCTTTCTGCGCATGACGCGCCGCGAGGGCGATATTGTTCACCGCGCAAAAGCCCATGGCTTTGTCCGGCATCGCATGATGACCCGGCGGGCGCGTCAGGCAAAAGGCGTTATCGGCTTTTCCCGTGACGACTTCATCCACCGCCTGCAAGGCTCCGCCGACAGAGCGCAAGATAGCATCGCCAGAGCGGGGGCACAGAACGGTGACCTCACCCGCATCGTCGTCCGAAGTCACTTCGTTGATTTCGATAGGGCAGTAGCCACTTGCCGGAACCGACATAAAAACAAAGTCGATGTAAGCGGGCGTATGGGCCAGCAACAGCGCCGCACGATCCGCCAAGGGAGGTTCTTTCCACACAATAGTTGGATCGGGGAGGGCGCGCAGCGCCTTGACTATGGCCGTGATCCGCGCCGCACGTTCCGAGTGTCCCTTGCCCGGATCATGCGCTTCATTGTCGGGATGGTAAAAGCAGAGTGTTGTCATGGTTCGTTCTCCTTAATCGGCCGGTTTAGTAAGGTATACCCCTTCCACTTCAAGAGCTGGGGAAATTGGGCAAGATAGTCAAAAGAAAACGGGATCCCCGCTTTCGCGGGGATGACGCGTATAGGATTAAATTAAAACAAAAACCCCGTCATGCCCGCGAAAGCGGGCATCCCGTTTGTTTTGTTCCAATGACCACCTCTTGACCGGTATTGGGTATAACAAAATAATCTTTCTTCTATCGTCATCCCGCTGACCCTGCTTCGCTCTGACGAGCTTCGCAGGGCCGAAGCCTGGCCCGACGAAGCTGCGGAGCAGCGCAGACGGGAAAGCGGGATCCAGCGCCGCGTGTCAACGCGGCATAAGACGCAAAAAACTTCACAATAGCGCTTGTTTTTCATTTTTAACTCATACGCTCGCTATCGCTCGCGCTGGATTCCCGCCTTCGCGGGGATGACGATAGGTTTCTCTTATGGCCCATAAACCAACTCTTCAGGTGCGGGGGGGGAATGACGACAGCGGACAAAACATTCCTTTATGACTTTCCATGCGTTCATGGTTAATGACAACGAAGATGCGTTGTCAGATCGCGGTTGCCGTAACGGCAGGCAAGCTTGTGAAGTGCGGAATCGTGTAAGCTTCTGACGATCATCTTGTCCTCACCATAGGCTAACGGCTCAAACCCCGCTTGTTCGATAACGGGATTAAGCCATTCCTTTTGCCTATCGGCAAGAGTGATATCCGTATGGCCCAGCAGATTCCTTTTGTGCTGAAGGGGCGTGAATTGGCGCAGGAGGCTGGAAGCAATCTGCGGATCATTGCCTTGCGCGTAAAGGCTGCTGATATGCAGGCCGCTAACAATGCGGAAGGTTGAAAAGCTGCGATAGGCCGAGGCCATGCCAACAACGTTGCCCTCATGCCCGCTCTTTGTCGTTTCTGTTGCGACGATAAACAAGGGGTCTTCGTCGTAGGCTTTGTGGCTCAAAAGCTTTCTTTGCCCTTCATGGGGAGGCATTCCTTGCTCTTCTAAAAAAGAGATCAGTGGCCTATAGTTGCCAAAGCTAATTTTGCGAAAGGCTAGCCCAGAATCTGTGTCAGTTTCCTGTGCGTTAAGGTTGGGGACTTGGCCTTGCCGCCATGTGTGTTGGTCATTGTGGCTCATGGCCCCGTGAGATGTATAGAAGTCTTGCGCCACCGTGTTATGAGCCGCGCATTCCCATGCGACATAGTTAAACCTTCTCTTTAGAGCCACTTGCGCCAACGTCGCCAAGGCGAACGATCCCGCGCCACGGCCGCGCTCGCGCTTTGTCGTGACAATATCTTCAAGATAGAGGCCCGCGCCACGCCCGTTATGGGCGGCGTAATAGGTCACGGCCGTCAACGGCACAGGCTGCCATGGAATCGTCGTGTCCATCACAAGAAAGGCCTCGCATTGTCTGTGGCGGGCGATGGCATCGAAAAGCGCCTCAGCCTCGTGCTCTCTTTCCTTAGCGGCGGGGGAAAAGGCATGCTGTTCGGCTTGCTCTTGGATCAGATCGTAAAAGGCCTGTTCCCAAAGCTTGGCGAGTGGATGAGGTTCAAGATTTTGCGCATAAAGAGGAAAGGCGGCTAAATTGTGGGCATGGGCTGACATAGGATAAAACTCCCGATAAACGGATTAAAGGTATTCTTTTGTTTTTTGGTGGGGGAGGCTGGTGCGGAACGTCAACGCTAGGCAGCAGCCAAAATATAAAAAGGCCTTAGGCCTTTTTGTGTTTCAAAAAAGGCTTTATCTGTAGAGCAAAAAGGGCGCTGTTCGTGACCATAGAAGAAACCTACAGATTTCCTGTGCGCCTTACAACAGAAAAAAATAGTTTCAGGCGCTACTTGTTTTTATCAAGGACAAGCTTGTAGCCCTTATAGTTTTCTTGTTCTAAAAAACGCGCCACGCGGCCAATGGTTGTGACGCTGACCCCCGTTAATTGATGAATGGCGCGATAGGATAATCCGCCTTCATTGAGCAAGCGGGCAACCCACCAACGCTCGGCCATGTCCGATAACTCTTTGGGGGTGCAAAGGTCATAAAAAAAGCGGCGGCAGTCGTCTTCATTTTTTAATGTCATGAAAGCCGCGAAAAGCTCTTTTTCTATCGATTCCTTTTTGGGCTTGTTGGCAGCGTTGCTGCCTGAGCGCGTATGATGGGTTTCGGACATGACGAATCCTTTGAAGGTGTGCTAAAGGAAGCATAGCACCCCCAAAAAGGTGTTACCACCTTTCCGTTCCACCTTGATTTAAGCAGAGCTGTTCCATGTTTTTTCCTCCTGATTTGGCTCCCAACTTTATGGCCGCTCTGAAGCCCATTTGGGAGGCGGACTACCCCGATCATATCAAGCTGCGCGGCTTGTGGAGCATGCTCAGCGGTCTGCAAGGCGCGGTGCTGGGGCAGCATCTTTTGCATCGCATCGGTAATAAGGTTTTTGCGGGGCCGTTTCGCGGGATGGAGCTTTCTGCCGCCATGATGAAAAACCATCTGCCGCCGCTCTTGCTGGGAACCTATGAATGGGAGCTGCATGACGCTGTTGAGGCGGTCATCGCAAAGCCCTATAAAAACATTGTCAATATAGGCTGCTCGCAAGGTTATTACAGCGTTGGCTTTGCGATGCGGATGCCGCAAGCGACGGTTTATGCCTATGATAAAGATGACGCGGCGCAGGCCGATTGTAAGGCTTTGGCGGCCCTTAACAACGTGGAAGATCGCGTGATCGTGGGGGGCGCTTTCGCGGATGAGGCCTTCAGCCAATTCGCGGGTGAAGAAACCTTGGTCTTTATGGATATCGACGGAGCCGAGCAAGACCTTCTTGATCCTGAACGGTTTCCCGCGCTTAAAAAGATGGACGTGATTGTCGAGCTGCATGATGGCTTGCAGGCCGATTTATCGACCGTTATCCCCTTGCGTTTTGCACCAACGCATGATGTGCGCGTGATCCCCAATGCGGCCTTTAGTTTCCCGTTGGATAAAATCCTTGGCCCCGATTACGTTCCCGACCATTTCGACAATCTTTTGGCGACGTGGGAGGGTCGTGTCGGCCCAACCCCTTATGGCGTCTTTGCAAGAAAGTAGTTTAATATCAGTTGGGTATCCTGTTTTTGGGTCGTGGAGCAAAAAGAACAAAAAAAGAACTTGCCAGCGCGTATGGACGAGGGTAGGATGAGAACAAAGCAGAAACAGAACGATTCGAACCAAAAGGAAAAAGCTATGGCCTCCAAAACCACCACAACCCTTCATGTCGTCGAAAAAACCCATCAGGATCCCGAACGCCAAAAGGCCTTGGATGCCGCACTCAGCCAGATTGAGCGCGCCTTTGGCAAAGGCTCGGTGATGAAATTGGGCTCGCAAGAGGGGGTTGGGGAAACCGAAGTGATCTCGACGGGGTCACTTGGTTTGGATATCGCCCTTGGCATTGGTGGGTTACCACGGGGCCGCGTGATCGAAATCTATGGCCCTGAAAGCTCTGGCAAGACGACGCTGGCTCTTCACGCCATCGCGCAAGCCCAAAAGAATGGCGGCACATGCGCCTTTGTGGATGCGGAACATGCGCTGGATCCGTCTTATGCGCGGAAGCTGGGCGTCAATATCGATGAGTTGCTGATTTCGCAACCCGATGCGGGGGAGCAGGCTCTTGAGATTGCCGATACGCTTGTCCGGTCGGGCGCTATTGATATTCTGGTCGTGGACTCCGTTGCCGCGCTTGTGCCGCGTGCCGAGTTGGAAGGCGAGATGGGGGACTCCCATGTTGGCCTTCATGCGCGTTTGATGAGTCAGGCCTTGCGTAAGCTGACGGGTTCTATCTCGCGCTCGAACTGTATGGTTATCTTTATCAACCAAATCCGCCTGAAGATCGGCGTGATGTTTGGTAATCCCGAAACGACGACGGGCGGCAACGCGCTAAAATTCTACGCCTCCGTTCGCCTTGATATTCGCCGCATCGGCGCGATTAAAGATCGTGACATGGTCGTGGGTAACCAAACGCGCGTCAAAGTTGTCAAAAACAAAATGGCGCCGCCGTTCCGCGTTGTTGAATTTGACATCATGTATGGTGAAGGCATTTCCAAGCTTGGCGAGCTTATTGACTTGGGTTCTCAGGCAGGCGTCGTCGAAAAGTCCGGCGCTTGGTTTTCTTATGACGGCGTTCGCATAGGGCAGGGGCGTGAGAACGCCAAGCAGTACCTGCGCGACAATCCCGAAATGGCGGCGTCCATCGAAAGCAAGGTTCGCGCCAACGCCGGTCTTGTGGGCGAGGCGATGCTGAAGGGCGTGCCAGAACACGATGAAGTGGAGGGTTAAGAGAGCGTTTTTCCACTTAACTTCTTGATTGTAGTAATCATATGGCGTTAAGAGAAGTGCGCTTTTCTATTCTTTCCCGTGTAAGCAAGGCTTGAAAAGAAAACAGCAGGGATGGGCTTGACTCGTGGCGCAAGGACACTATACTGCGCGCCTCGGCTCTTTTGTGTGGGAGCCGAAGCCCCTGTTTCGTCTTAGCGATTCTTTTGTCATCTTATGACGGGTTTTGCGCGACTTTGAAGAGGAACGCCTCGGCCACCAATCGTAAGGTTAGGTGATCGGGTCGTTTTTGCGTTGATTGAAAGCTTTTTTTGATCGACTTCTTTGATGGACTGGGGTGATTAACACAAAAGAAAAGAGTGGGTCGTTTTTGATTTTTGGATCGAGAGGGGCCTTATGAGGCTGGGAGCTTCCTTTGCCTACCGCAAGGTGGATAGTAGGATGCGTTTGAACCGGTCGTTTTAAACTGAGGAGAGCCACGTGGCCCGTATTGCAGGCGTTAACATTCCGGCTGGTAAGCCTTTGCACATTGCATTGCGTTACATCTATGGAATTGGTCCGACAAACTCGCTAGAGATTTGCGGCCGTATTGGGATCGCTCCCGAAAAGCGCGTTAATCAATTGACTGAAGCTGAGCTTCTTCGTATTCGCGAAGACATCGATAAAAACTACAGGGTCGAAGGCGATTTGCGCCGCGAAGTGTCCATGAACATCAAGCGTCTGATGGATTTGGGCTGCTATCGTGGTTTGCGTCATCGCAAGGGACTGCCGGTTCATGGCCAACGCACGCACACCAATGCGCGTACGCGTAAAGGCCCTGCCAAGGCAATCGCTGGCAAGAAGATCGCAGCCCGTAAGTAAGGGTTGAGGCTTTTACCTGTTCGCTTTGCTCCCTAGCGAAGTATCGATGACATCAAAAGAAAATGGATTTAAAAAATGGCTGCAAAAGATCAAAAGGGCAAACCCGTCGCCCGCACGCGTCGCCGCGAGAGAAAAAATATTGTTAGTGGCGTCGCGCATGTGAATGCAAGTTTCAACAACACCATCGTGACAATCGCGGATGCCCAAGGCAACACGATCGCGTGGTCGTCTTCGGGGCTGATGGGCTTTAAGGGCTCGCGCAAGTCAACCCCTTATGCGGCGCAGATGGCGGCTGAGGACGCAGGCAAGAAAGCCATGGAACATGGCGTGCGCACAGTTGAAGTTGAAGTGAAGGGGCCTGGGTCAGGCCGCGAGTCGGCGCTACGCGCCCTTCAATCGGTTGGGTTTACAGTCACAACCATTCGTGACGTGACACCCATCCCCCACAATGGTGTTCGTCCCCGTAAGCGCCGTCGCGTTTAAGGGTTTTGTTGTTTAGTCGTATTTTTTACTCGAACCAATGAGGTCGATCCGTGTTGCAAAAGAATTGGAAAGCGCTCATTCAGGCCAGCAAACAAGTTGCCGTTTCGGACACGCCGAACCGTTATGCTTCTTTGGTGATCGAACCGCTTGAACGCGGCTTCGCGCTAACGCTTGGAAACTCTCTGCGTCGTATCTTACTGTCCTCGCTGCAAGGCGCGGCGGTGACGTCTATTCAAATTGAAGGCGTGTTGCACGAGTTTTCGTCCGTTCCGGGCGTTCGTGAGGACGTGACCGACATCATCCTTAACGTCAAAATGCTCGCCATCGATATGCATGCCGAAGGCATGCGCCGGATTCGTTTGCATGCCGAAGGGCCATGCGAAGTGTTGGCCGGTCAAATTGAAACGGGCGCAGACGTTGAAATCATGAACCCTGATCTTGTGATCTGCACGCTTGATAAGGGCGCTCACTTGAACATGGAAATGACCGTTGAAACGGGCAAGGGTTACATCCCCGCCTCGGCGCTTCGCAAAGAAGACACGCCCATCGGTTTGATCCCTGTCGATGCGCTGTTCAGCCCCGTTCGCAAGGTTGCTTATAAGGTTGATAACAGCCGCGTCGGGCAGGTCACCGATTATGACAAGCTGACGCTTTCGGTTGAAACCGATGGCTCGATCACGCCGGAAGATGCCGTGGCCGTGGCCGCGCGTATCTTGCAAGACCAGCTGCAACTCTTCATCAACTTTGAAGAGCCGCGCGCTGCTGTGCCGCAAGAACAAGCCGTTGGCGATCTGCCGTTTAACCGCAACTTGCTGCGCAAGGTGGATGAGTTGGAATTGTCCGTTCGCTCGGCCAACTGCCTGAAGAACGATAACATCGTTTATATCGGCGATTTGGTTCAAAAGTCGGAGAGCGAAATGCTTCGCACGCCGAACTTTGGCCGTAAGAGCCTTAACGAGATCAAGGAAGTCTTGCAGCAAATGGGCCTCGGCCTTGGGCTGCAGATTCCTAATTGGCCCCCCGAGAACATCGAGGATTTGGCCAAGAAGCTTGAAGAGCCTTTCTAAGGGGGATTCAGCATTCGGCATTCAGGAATGAGTGACGAATTGTTTTCTGCCGGTTCTGGGTTCAGGTCGGCGGAGCGCGTAATCGGTTCCTGCAGGAGCGCCATGGGGGCGTAGCACAGGAGCCACATCATAAAGGGAGAACGCTATGCGTCACGGTATTAAAGGTCGTAAACTCAACGTCACAAGCAGCCATCGTCAAGCGATGCTCGCCAATATGATGTGTGCGCTGATCAAGCACGAACAAATCAAGACAACGCTTCCTAAGGCGAAAGAGCTTCGCCCTGTCATCGAAAAGATGATCACGATTGGCAAAAAGGGAACCCTTGCGGCTCGCCGTCAGGCCTTTTCTACGCTGCGTGATGACGCGATGGTCACCAAGTTGTTTTCCGTTCTGGCCGAACGCTATAAGACACGCGCGGGTGGTTATACGCGCGTTTTAAAGGCGGGGATCCGTTACGGCGACGCGACGACGATGGCATTCATCGAGTTTATCGATCGCGACCTTGAAGCTAAGGGCAAAGACAGCGGCCCCGTGATCGTCAAGACAGACGAAATGGACACCGAGGCGGCGGAATAAACCAAAGCTTACCGTTTATAACTTTAGAGAAGGGGCCTTCGAAGATGTTCAACAAAAATATCGGGAAGGCCCCTTCTTTTTTTCTGTTACTCGCGGGGATTGCTTTGCTTGGCGCGTGCAGCGCAGCGCCCCAGAAGACAACCTCCTACACCAGCTCAAGCGGCGCGGTGATGCTGCTGGATAACGACAAAGAATCCTGCACGCGCTCGTGCAATGCGGACTTTGATCGTTGCAGTGAAAGCAGCGCGGCACAAAGCCCCGTAGGCCGTGGCCAGATGACGGGCGTCTTCGGCGCTCAGGCCGATTGCAAAGCCTCCCTTAAGGATTGCTTCTCCCGTTGCAAAGCGCGGTAGAGCCGCTTGCGAAAGGCGACCCTCATGTCATCTGGCATTATTAAACAAAGCGACAAAATCGGTATCATTGTATCGATTATAACCGCCGCAGTTTATGGCCTTTATCCTGCTGCCGCGCGTGGTGCGTACGCTGATGGGGCGAACGCCATCTTTATCGTGTTGATGACAACATCGGTCAGAGCCCTTTTAATGGCCACGTTCTGTCTGTTGAAACGCAAGCCCCTTTATCAATCCAAAGATGATCGCAAGATGGCGTTAATCGGCGGCTTTTGGCAGGCTGTTTCCGTTATCGGGATTATCGGCGGGTTGGCTTATCTTTCTGGCCCTATCGTTCTCGTTATTGTCTTTACGCATACGTTGATGCTTCTCTTTTTTATGGCGTGGCGGCGCGAAATTAAACTTGACGCTGTGACGTTTGGCTCAACGGTGGCCGCGCTTATCGGTCTTGCGTTCGTTCTTGATCTGTGGAGTGCACAAACGCCTTCGCATTGGGAAGGTGTGGCGCTCGCTTTTATGGCGGCTATTGCGACGGCCAACCGCCTTTATATCTATGGCCGCCAAATGAAATCGCGCAATCCGGCGGTTGTCGGGGCTGAGACTTTTATCGTGACGACCGTCATCTTGATCCTCATCGCGCTTTTCAAAACGCCTGTGATGCCCGAGACAATAAGCGGGTGGGGCTGGGCAGTTTTGTGCTCCCTCTCTTTGGGAACGGCCAGTTTTGGCATGTTCTATGGCATTGCGCTTTTGGGGTCTTTCCGGTGGAGTTTGTTTGCAAAGATCGAGCCCATCTTTACAGCCCTTTTCTCTGTTTTGTTTTTAAGTGAGTATTTGAAGGCCTATCAGTATCTTGGCATGGGGTTGGTTCTTGGTAGTTTGATTGTTTATCAAATCATCACGCATCGTGCTGCCCTAAAAGAAGCCATTCTTGAAGGGCAGGGCTGACCCCTTTTGTGGGCGGTAGTATATTACCACAACCTTTTTCTTGGCTTGAAAGCTTATTTATTGTTGACTCGTGCGCGTTAAAAACGTAAAGGACACCCCTGAAGAGGACATCTCTTGGTATTTTGCCATGGGAAGGTTCGCACGTAATATGCCTGAAAGGTACGATCAATGGCTGGAAAAACAAGTTTATCAAAGCGGAGCGTTCAGACGAAGAGCTTTGCTGCAAAACATGGCGAAGTCGAAAAGAACTGGGTTCTTTTCGACGCCGAGGGCGTTATTTTGGGTCGTTTGGCGGCGGTTGTCGCGACGATCTTGCGCGGCAAGAACAAGCCGACCTTTACGCCTTCTGTTGATTGCGGTGACAACGTCATCATCATCAACGCCGAGAAGATTGCTCTGACGGGCAACAAGGCGACGGACAAGCCTTTCTATTATCACACCGGCTTTCCTGGTGGGATCAAGTCGCGCACGCCTGCCGCTATCTTGGCGGGTAAGTACCCAGAGCGCGTGATCGAAAAGGCCGTTGAGCGTATGTTGCCAGGTGGGCCTTTGGGTCGTCGCCAGTTGGGCAACCTTAAGGTCTATGCCGGCACAGAGCATCCGCACGCAGCGCAGACCCCCAAGACGATTGATTTTGCCGCCGCTAATCCCAAGAACAAGAGGACAAAGTAATGGCCACGACTACTCGCAAATCTACCCTCACAGGGATCAAGGCCGCCGTGACTGAAGCTGCGGCTTCGGCTCCGGCTCAAGATGAAGTTGTGGCTGTTAAGGCCGCTGCTGATGAAGCGCCCAAGCATGAGCGCAAGGTCGATGACTTTGGCCGCTCCTATGCGACGGGCAAGCGCAAGAATGCGATTGCTCGCGTTTGGATCAAGCCCGGAAATGGCAAGATTTCGGTCAATGGCCGTGACGTCGCCGTTTACTTCGCACGTCCCGTTTTGCAAATGATCGTCAACCAACCTTTCTCGGTTGCTGATCGCGCCGGCCAGTTCGACGTTGTTTGTCTTGTGAACGGCGGTGGTTTGTCAGGGCAAGCGGGTGCTGTTAAGCACGGCATTTCGAAGGCCTTGACGTACTTTGAGCCTGCGCTTCGTGCGCCACTCAAGGTTGCCAAGTTCCTGACACGCGACTCGCGCGTTGTTGAACGTAAGAAGTATGGTCGGGCTAAAGCTCGTAAGCGATTCCAGTTCAGCAAGCGCTAAAAAACGTTTGCCCCACTTGGGCACACAAAAGAAAAAGGGAGCCGCAAGGCTCCCTTTTTTTGTCGGACGCGAACATTATCCGCGCCGCCATTTGCGGGCATAGTCGTCGATGAGCCAGCCTTGGAATTTGGTGATGCCAAGTTCCACGCCCGCCTTCAGGGTTTGATCGCTGTCACAATGATAGAAAATAATCTTCTCACGCGGGGCGTGCATGATGGATTCTCGAATAAGAGGGTATTTAAAAGAAACAGCATGATCGCGTGAGGCTTTGATCTTGATAAAATCGACGTTCAGGCGCGTAAAGTTAAAGAAGCCAATCATATCGGGCGTTACGCCATCAATGGCAACATTGTAGCCTTCCTGATGCAGCGTTTCGAGAGCGCTGAGCGATTGAGCAAAGTCTTGCAGTAAATCCCCGCAGTGAACTTCAAACCCGATCCTTGCGCGCGCGGCGCGTGGAATACGGTGTGTGAATTGCGCAAAATCAACGCCTAAAATGGTCTGTAACGACAGGTTGAGGCTCAGGTTCATGCCGCTGACGGAGTCGTAATTGATGGTCAGGGCTTGAAGCAAGCTTCTGTCCAGAACGTGGCACAAATCTAAAAACAAATGGCGGGGCTGTTCGGCATCGATGTGGGGAAAGAAGCGTTGTTTGACTTCTTCAAGCCCGATGTAGGATTCATCGAAAAGAACCTTCCAGCTACGATCTTTTTGAATCTCGTAAACGGATTGGGAGCGGATAAAGGGGCATAGATCGATTTCTTTGACAAGGCGATCAATGAGGTCAACGGTCCATGCCGTCAGTGGGCCTCGTGCTGCCTCGCTTTGGAGAAGTCGCGAGGGCGAGTTTTCATCTTCGTCGCTTTCACCTGCGCGTGATTCATTCACATAGTGGTTGGCACGTTCACGCAGCAGCGCATAGTCTTGCGGCAGGTTAAAGAGAACCGTGAATTTGGATGTATCATCCGGTGCGACGCCGTTAGGCAGGGCCACCATCATGGCTTGATGGGGAAACGTCTTGGCAAGCATCGTGTCGGGCCAGATCAGAAAAACATCGCCGTTTGACATTTCGGCGTAAGTTCCTTTTTGAGCCAAGGCCAAAGCTTGAAGCCTTCGCTGCGCGTCTCTAAGCGGGCCACGCCCGCTGTAATCTTCTGGAATGGTAGATAAAAGGACGTTGGCGACGAGATGAGGCGAATTCAGGCGATGCAAACGCCGAATGCGCAGGATGAAATCCTGCTCAAGGACTAGGCTCGTTGCCGCTGTGCGGCTGTCTTCGGCGTCCCATACTCTCATGCTATTATTTTTACCATAGAAAGAGATAAATTCTCTTTAAGAATGACGTAATTCTCTAAATAAATCATAAAAATCAACCCCTTCATGCTGCATCTGCGAAATGCATTCTTTAAAGTAAGGTTATTAAATAACGTTCTTCTGCTTTGTTTTTGAAGGGTTTTCTTATTTTGAGGCTTTTGCGGTTTATTCTTGGTCAAATAAACCTTTGGGCTGCGGCAAACAGGCAACAATCCCATAAAAATAGTTCTGCTGCAGTTGGTTAGAACCCATGAAAGCAAAACAAGGCCTTCTTTTTCGCCCAAGAGTATGGCATAAGGTTTCATCATCAAAACGAGGGATGGGATCCCCATACAGCGGCCTTTTCGTGGCCGTCTCTTTTTGTTCACAATCGCATTACAGGAGCAGTTCCATATGACCTTATCGCTTGCCTCTCCAAGCATCGCTATTCTTGTCGCCAATGGTTTTGACGAAAACCACATCACCGCTGTCCAACGGTCTATGACCAAGGAAAAGATGACTTACAAGATGATTGCGCCGGAGCAGGGCTTGGTCAATGGCTGGCAAGATTCGACATGGGGGCATTATTTTACCGTTGATGAGTCCATTTCAACGGCGATGGGGTCGGATTACGATCTTTTGGTTCTTGTTGGCGGTGAGCGTGGCGTTGCAAAACTGAAAACCAATTTGCATACGCGCCGTATTATCAATCATTTCCTTGAGGCGGGGAAACCTGTCGCCGCGATTGGATCGGGCGTTGACCTTTTGACACTTTCTCCTAAAAGCGCTGGCCTTTCCGTTTCAGGCTTTTCGGGCGCGGCAGAAGAGTTGCAAGCGGCCCAAATGGTTGTTAGCGAAGAGGACGTGTGCGTTGATGGCGCTGTTTTGACAGCCAAGGACTCCCAAATCGAGGGGTGGCTTTCTGCCCTTATGGGGCAGGTGGCTCAAGCCCAACTGGCTCAAAAAAACGAAGACGAGGCCGTGGCCGCCTAATCGCGCGGCATCGGCCTATCGTTGAATCCGCCGCCACAGATAGTTGCGAATACGCCGATAGTCTTTCTTCGATAAGTCTTGCAGCGAGGGAAGCTCAAACACATCCTGCAATTCTTGCCGTAGAATCCTTTCATTGATTTTTTCTTGCCGCGCCGCATAGAAAACGAGGGCGTCGAGTTCCACGCGTTCATAGCGCGTGATGGGATTGTGCGATTCCCCGATATAGCTGGTGAGGGCAGCGCTGCCGATAGCGGCGGTCACAGCGGCGACGCATACAGCCTTCATGGTTTTTTTTCTAGCGCTTGTTTCGTTTTCGACTTCTTTATAAGAAGCTGTTTCTTGGGTCGCTGTCTGCCGCAACATTTCATGTGCTAAATAAATGATGTTATCGCTGTCATCACTCATAATTCTATCCTTTCAATAAAAGGGTGGCACTATCGAAATAACGTCTCTCTTCAGAATTCACATCACAAACAAAACTTAAAGGCCCGTTCAAAACAAGTGTCAGCTCTTGCTGCCTGAACGGCGGCGCAGCGTGTCATAGGTAACCAACTGGTTGATCGTCGGCGTGATGTCGGCACGCGGATTCTTGAAGGCTGGTTTTTCTTTGATCGTGCGGAAAATCGTGGTCGCCATGGCCGCGAAATCCCGTGGCTTGAGCGGCTGTTTCTGTTCTTCCGCCGTCTCTTGAAGGCGGGCGATAATTTCCGTCAGCAAGTTCAAATCTTCCTGCGCCATAGGATCGCCGCCAGCAGATCCATCGGCAAGAGGGCTGCCCCCCATCAATTGAGCAGGGGTGACTTCCAAGGAATGCGCCAACGCCTCAATGGTGTCATAGCGAGGATAGCGCGCACGGCCATCCAGCATATCGCGCACAGCTGTTGCGTTGAGGCCTGACTTGATCGACAGGCGTCGAGGATTGAGATTTCTGGCGGCCATAAGGGCCTTCAGGTTTTCGATCCAGTGAGGCGGTTCTTTATCTGATTTCTTCATCATGGCTTTAATTCCTAAAGAAAGGGATATTTCCTGTCAAGGTTTCTTTCGTAGCGGCCTATTTCCTTAAAAAGCCGCCACGCCGCAAAGCTTCCAATTTTTCGGGGGTTTCCGCAAGCTCTGAGGAGATCATCCCTCCGGCGGTAGCGCCCATTAATTCTTCAGCCGCATTCTCCAAAAGACTCTTTGCGTCGCTATCGACTTCTAGCGCATCGCGGACAAGGCCGCAAAGGGCGAGATAAGCTTTGGGTGATAATTCTACAAGCACGATATATTCCTTTTATGTTTGGTTGTTGATGATGTGACCAACAACGCTCTTGTGGATAGAATAAACTAAAATTCGGAAAGTGAAAAAACTTTCATCACTCTTTTTTTCTTCTAACATGATGAAAATTCAGTCTAAATACCCATTAGGGGTAAGAACTTACCCTTTTTAGGCAGGTGGTCTTTTTTTTAGCCTTCGGTGATTCCCGTTCGCGAGATTCGGATGTCGCGATGTACCGAGATGCTCAGCAAGACACCGCACCCGAACAGCAAGGTCATCATGGCCGTCCCGCCATAGGAAACGAGCGGCAAGGGGATGCCGACGACGGGAATAAGGCCCGTGACCATCGCGACATTGACGAAGACATAAAGGAAGAAGCTTGTCGTCAAGCCAAAGGCGGTCAGGCGGGCGAATTGGCTGCGGCTTGTCAGCGCGATCATCACCCCATATACCAGCAGCATAAAATAGAGCGCCAGCAAAGCGACCGCGCCAACCATGCCAAACTCTTCGGCCAGCACGACGAAAATGAAATCGGTGTGCTTTTCAGGCAGGAATTGCAGTTGGCTTTGGCTGCCCATGCCAAACCCTTTGCCAAACAAACCGCCAGAGCCTAGCGCGATCTTGGATTGGATAATGTTATAACCCGTGCCTAGGGGATCATTATCGGGATGGACGAAGGTGAGCAGGCGGTCTTTCTGGTAATCGTGCAAATGGTTCCACGCATAAGGCAAAATAAGGGCCGCTAGAGCGATCACAATCATGAATTTCCACCATCTTACGCCTGCGACAAAGAAGATAGAGCCGCTGGCCAACGTCAGAAGCAGGGCTGTGCCAAGGTTGGGCTGTAAAAGAACGAGGCCAACGGGGGCTAAAACCATCAAAAGGGGAGGGATGAGCATGGCGGGGCGGCCAATCTCGTCAAGTTCTAGCGAGTGAAAATACTTGGCGAGCGCCAGAACGAGCGCGATTTTCATCAGCTCTGATGGCTGCAGGACGAAAAACCCAAGATTGATCCAGCGTTGCGCCCCCATGCCGACATGACCCATGATTTCGACGACAATTAACAGAAAGAACATAAAGCCAAAAAGGGGATAAGCGGCGCGAAGCCAAAACCGAATATCAACCAGCGCTAGGCATAGCATCAGGCAAAAGCCCAAGGCCAAGCGAATGGCTTGGGGGGCAGCCCATGGCTCCCAGCTCTTCCCGCCTGCGGAGTAGAGGAGGGCGATGCCCGTCAGGCCGATAAGGGCAATAATCGCCACAAGCCCCCAATTGATAAGGTGGAGCTTGTCGGTCAGGCTCATGTGTTCGGCGCTGGAAAGACGGGACATGGGGGCTAATAAACCGTGTAAAAGGATGGTGGTGGCATAGACCAACGGATATAATTAATGACACATGGACGGACAAACCCCCTTTCGTCATCCCGCTGACCCTGCTTCGCTCTGACGAGCTTCGCAGGGCCGAAGGCTAGCCCGGCGAAGCTGCGGAGCAGCGTAGACGGGAAAGCGGGATCCAGCGCCGCGCGTCCGCGCGGCGTAAGACTCTTATGCGCCGTGGACACGGCGCGACTGGATACCGGCTTTCGCCGGTATGACGCTAAAGGAAAAGGCTTTCCATAAGAGTCAGTATTTATGGCCGTTGGTATTAGGCCATAGTTATGACCTGTAAGAACCCTTGGCGTCAAGAATCGTGAGCTTCAAGCCTTGCGCGGGAGGCTTAGGCCCTATAGATTTCCCTAACATTCTCTTTTTTCTTGATTCTCATAAGGTGGGGCTCCGATGAAGGCTGCTGTTGTTGTATTTCCGGGATCCAATTGCGACCGTGACGCGGCGCGGGCGCTTGAGCTTGCCACGGGGCAAAAACCCCACATGGCGTGGCATGGCGATGCGGCGATGCCCGATGTCGATCTGATTGTTTTGCCCGGTGGGTTCTCCTATGGCGACTATCTGCGTACGGGCGCGATGGCCGCGCATTCCCCCGTGATGCGCGAGGTTGTGGCGCGGGCGCAAAAAGGCGTGCGTGTGATCGGCATTTGCAACGGCTTTCAGATTTTGTGCGAGTCTGGCCTTGTGCCGGGTGTTTTGCTGCGTAACACCAGCTTGAAGTTCGTGTGCCGCTCGGTGCGATTGAAGGTGGAGAATAACACCACCGATTTCACGAAGGGCTACGAGCAGGGGCAGACGGTGGCCATTCCTGTCGCGCATGGCGAGGGTAACTATTTCGCCGAGGCCGAGACGATCAAGAAACTGGAAGGCGAGGGCCGCGTGGTGTTTCGCTATCTCGACAATCCCAACGGCTCGATGAACGATATTGCGGGTATCATGAATGAAAAGGGCAACGTGCTGGGCATGATGCCTCACCCCGAGCGCGTGGCCGAGCCTTTGCACGGCTGCACCGACGGGATCAAAGTGTTTGAAAGTTTGCTGAAGGCGGTAGGGTAGGGGAAAGCATTCAGGATTCAGCATTCGGCATTCAGGGGATAACGATGATCAATCCCCCCCTGTCATTGCGAGGAGGCCGAAGGCCGACGCGGCAATCCATCTCCCCAAAGAACGCAAAGGGATGATGGTTGAGAGTTTAGGAGATGGATCGCCACGCGCCTTTGGCGCTCGCGATGACGGATAGAGAGAGCGGGAAAACAAAAATGGCAACACGAGGTAAGACAACACCGTGAATAAGCTTTCATCCCTTTTGCTGATGGTCGTGATTGCCGTGGTGGCGTCTTATGGAACCATGCGGTTTGTTGATCGTGGAATCTTGCCGACCGCGCAAACCGCTGCCAAAGAAAGCGCATATGATCGCGTGATGCGGACTCAAGCCATTCGGTGTGGGTATATTGTTTATCCGCCAGAGACAATCAAAGATCCTAACACAGGGAAATTGTCGGGAACGATTGTTGATACAATGGAGGAAGTTGGCCGTCAGCTTGGTTTGAAAATCGAATGGACGGCAGAGGTTGGTTTTCAGGACATGTTTGAAGGACTTAAGAACGGTAAATATGATGCTCTTTGTGCTGGCCTTTACGAAAATCCGGATAGGGCTAAAGCCGCATTATTTTCTGTTCCCTTTAACTATGGGGCAACATATGCGCTCGTCCGTGCCGAGGATAAAAGATTCGACGCGTCTCTTGATGCTATCAATGATCCTGACGTTAAAGTCGCCCAGATAGACGGTGAAATGGGTCAGTTTATTGTGCGAGAATCTTTCCCCAAAGCCGGACAATACTTGCTGCCAACGCTAAGCGATATTTCTATGGAGCTTGAGGCGTTGGCAACACGGAAAGCGGATGTCGTTTTTATGCAAGTCGGGCCTGCGCGGGGTTATATGCAGAACAATCCTGATAAGATAAAGGTTTTGCGCAAGGTTCCGGCTCGCGCTTTTCCAGCACCTTTGATGGCGTTTGCCCGTGAAGAACATGACTTGAAGTTTATTGTTGATGCGACATTGCGCGCTTTGCACGAAAATGGATTTGTTGAACGGACTCTCCGCAAATATGATCCAAACTTAGATTCTTATAAGCTGGTCGCCAAACCCTATGCGGAGTGAAAGGTTCTTATATCAAATGGCAACGCATAAAAGGAAAACCCTATGACTAAGCTTTCATCCCTTTTGCTGATGGTCGTGATTGCCGTGGTGGCGTCTTATGGAACCATGCGGTTTGTTGATCGTGGGAATCCTTCTGTTTCGCAATCCGCCGTCAAAGAATCAACCTATGACCGGATTATGAGAACCCGTACCCTTCGGTGTTCTTACCTTATTTGGCCTCCCTATATGAACCGCGATGTGACGACGGGGAAGCTGTCAGGCGTTTATTATGACCTTCTTGAGCGCATGGGGAAGGATTGGGCGGTAAAAATAGATTGGGTTGAAGAAGTTGGTGCTGCCAATAGGTTTGAGGGGTTTAAAACGGGACGCTATGATCTTTTATGTTCCCCTACTGGTGGAACGGCGGAGCGTACCGCTGTTAGCGATTTTTCGATCCCTTTTGTCTATGAGTCCTTTTATCTTTACGCTCGTGTTGGGGATACGCGCTTTGACAATTCTTATGAGAAACTGAACGATGAGCATATGACCCTTGTGACGCAAGATGGTTATATGGGAGCGATCATCACAAAATCCGAGTTTCCAAGGGCAAAACTTTCTTCTTTGCCGGAGCTATCATCCAATATTGAAATTTTGACAAACGTTGAAATGGGGAAGGCGGATGCCGCTGTGTGCGATGCGTCGATGGGGTATGATTTTATGAGAAATAACCAAGGCAAAATTAAGCGTGTGAGCGGCCATCCTCTTCGCGTTGCTGGTGAGACAATACCCTTTCCTATCGGCGAGGATAGATTGCGCTCTAAGATCAACACGACGTTGACGTACTACCTTGATTCAGGCGTGATTGAGAAGATTTTGACGGCCAACGGCCTTACTGCAGATAAAGTTTTGCGCGTCGCCAAACCCTATGCGGAATAATTGTTTCTTACAACACGAGGAAAACACAATGACCATCAGCCCCGAAATTGACAAGCTTATCGCCGAGCACAACATGGCGCGTGACGAATACGCGGTTCTTCTGAAAGTGTTGGGGCGGGAGCCGACCGAGGCCGAGTTTGGCGTCGTTGCCGCGATGTGGTCAGAGCATTGCTCATACAAATCCACGCGCGTTTGGCTGAAAACTTTGCCCACCACGGGGCCTCAGGTTATCATGGGTCCGGGCGAAAACGCGGGCGTCATCGACATCGGTGACGGTCAAGCGGCGGTCTTTAAGATGGAGAGCCACAATCATCCGTCCTATATCGAACCCTATCAGGGTGCGGCGACGGGCGTGGGCGGCATTCTTCGCGACGTGTTCACGATGGGCGCAAGGCCGATTGCGAACCTTAACGCGCTGCGCTTTGGCGCGGTTGATCATCCCAAGACTCGCTCGCTGATCGTGGGCGTTGTGGCGGGTATTGGCGGCTATGGCAACTGCGTGGGCGTGCCCACCGTGGGCGGCGAGACGAATTTTCATGCCAGCTATAACGGCAACAATCTTGTCAACGCGATGACGGTTGGCCTTGCGGATGCTAAGCGCATCTTTACCTCGGCGGCGGCGGGCATTGGCAACGCGGTTGTGTATGTCGGCTCAAAGACGGGGCGCGACGGGATCAAAGGCGCGACGATGGCGTCCGGCGAGTTCAACGCGAATGCGGAAAGCCAGCGCCCCACGGTGCAGGTCGGCGATCCGTTCACGGAAAAGCTGCTGATTGAAGCGTGCCTTGAGCTGATGAACACCGAGGCCGTTGTTGCTATTCAGGATATGGGCGCGGCGGGCCTCACGTCCTCCGCCGTTGAGATGGCGTCGAAGGGCGGCCTTGGGATTGAGCTTGATCTGGATAAGGTTCCGCTTCGCGAAGAGGGCATGAGTTCCTACGAAATCATGCTATCCGAAAGCCAAGAGCGCATGCTCTTTGTTCTCAAGCCCGGTCATGAAAAAGAAGCCGAGGATATCTTTAAGAAATGGGAGCTGGATTACGCCGTCATAGGCAAGCTCACCGACACGGGGCGCATCGTTTGCCTGCGTCACGGCAAGGTTGATGTGGATATTAAGGTTGATCCTTTGGTTGAAAGCTCGCCCGTCTATAACCGCCCCTATGAAGCGACTCCGGCGCAGCCCGCCCTGAACGCGGCGGATTATCCTTTCCCTGCGGGGCAGACTCCACTTTCGGTTTTGAAGACAATGATCGCAACGCCAGACCTCTGCTCACGCCGCTGGATTTGGGAGCAGTATGATTGCCACGTCGGCACGAACACGGCGCAGTCTTCGGGCGGTGATGCCGCCGTGGTGCGTATTGAGGGCACAACGAAGGGCCTTGCGATGTGCGTCGATTGCTCGCCGCGTTACTGCGCCGCCGATCCCGTTATGGGCGGCAAGCAAGCAGTAGCCGAGACGTATCGCAATATCTCGGCGGTTGGCGCAAAGCCCCTTGCGATTACCGACAACATGAACTTTGGCAATCCCGAAAAGCCGCGCATCATGGGGCAATTCGTCGGTGCGTGCGAAGGGATGAAGGAAGCGTGCATCGCGCTTGATTATCCCATCGTGTCGGGCAATTGCAGCCTTTACAATGAAACGAACGGCCAACCGATCCTGCCCGCGCCCGCTATCGGCGGCGTTGGCCTGATGCCCGACGTGGCCAAGATGATGACGGTGGCCTTTAAAGGCGAGGGTGAGAGCATCCTTTTGATCGGCGAGACAAAGGGCCATGTTGGCCAGTCTTTGTACCTGCGTGAAATTCATGGGAAGGAAGAGGGCGCACCGCCACCCGTCAACCTGACGGCAGAGCGCCGCCACGGCAAGTTGATCCGCCAGTTGATTGAGGACGGTGAGATTACGGCTTGTCATGATGTGTCTGATGGAGGCCTTCTGATTGCGTTGGCCGAGATGGCTTTGGCGGGGGATGTTGGTTTCAAGCTTGACGCGCCCGCTGCCGATGCCGGTTTCTGGTTCGGCGAGGATCAAGCGCGTTACGTCGTGACAACCCATGATCCTGACGCCTTATTGGTGAAGTGTGAGGACGCGGGCGTGCCCTGTATGCTCCTTGGCTTGACGGGCGGGGACAAGGTTGTTTTGGGCGCGGAGGCCGTCGATTTGGCGTGGCTGCGCGATTTGCACGAAAGCTTTCTGCCAGACTATATGGAAGGGTGAAGGACGTGCGATGATGCAAGCCGATGAAATTATCCAACTGATTGCCGAGGCTCTGCCCGATGCGCGGGTCGAGGTTGAGGATTTGCGCGGCGACGGCGACCATTATGCCGTCACGGTGCAAAGCGCGGCCTTTCAGGATATGTCGCTTGCCGATCAACATCGCATGATTTTTACGGCGCTTCAGGGGCGTGTGGGCGGCCTTCTTAAAGGGATGACGCTTACGACCATTATCGACGAGAGGGCGAAGTGATGAGCCAACCGCCTGACGAAAGAATGCAACGCCTTATTGATCCCTCTGTCCTTGACCGCATTCAAGCCGAGGTTGATTCCGACCTTGTTGTCCTCTTTATGAACGGGACGCCTGTGTTTCCCTTATGCGGCCCTTCGGCGCAGGCGGCGCAGATTTTGGGTCTATTGGGGGTTCGCTATAAGGCGATTGATGTGACGGTTGACCCCAGCGTTCGCCTTGCGATCAGGGACTTCAGCAATTGGCCGACCTTGCCCCAGCTTTATATCAAGGGGCAGTTTATTGGCGGCAATGATGTCATGCGCCAAATGCTTGAAAATGGCCAGTTACAGGCTCTTTTCGTGCGTCATGCTATCCCGATGGCTGACTAGACCCTTTGAACAACCTTATTGGAATTGACAGGCAACCTTGCCGTTTCCAACATATTGCGCGGTAAGCGTTCCTACAGTGGCGTAGGCTGTTTTCTTTTCAGGGGCGCAGCTTGATCCGCCCGTGAGAAGAATAGAGTATTTGTCGCCTGAACGCGTGATGATGCCGGCATTGGGGGGGAGCTCTTTGGGCGGGTTACAAATGGCGCGTGCCTTGAAAGAGGCTTGTTGAAACTCGCCGTTGTACTTGATCTTTTTTTGCTGGCCTGAAAAGATTTGCCCCGCATAGGGTGCGTCTGTGTTGGAGGTGTTCACCGTGGCGTCAAGCCTGACCTGACAATTTTGAGGAATGGTCTTCGCGTCATAGCCTAGCGATCTTTCCAACAATTGAATGTCCTCTTCTCCCCATAAATAGGTCGGGGCCACGGTCACGTCTATGGCGGCTTTGTAGGCGCTGTCGTCAAGTGGGGTCGGTTCAATTTCGTCAAGAAAGAGAGGCGGCCTCACGTCTTTTTTCTGTTGGTCTTCTATCGATTTTCTTATTTTCTGGGCAAACTGCATCATTTTTGATGGAGGGCTTGATTGTTGAGGAAGGTTCTTGCCAAATATCTTTTGGGCGGCGAGTTGCTCTTCTGTCATGGATTCCGGTGCGACGTTGCCTCCGGGAGAAATGGCTACAGGCCCCTTTGGTGTGATGGCGCTATAGGAGGACGTATCAAACATTTTTCTCTGTTCGGGAGTCAGCTGGTTCATAATCGCTTGGACATCTGCCGCGCTTTTGATGTTTTCAAGCTTGCCGCCCATTTGATTCATAATCGCTTCTTGCATTTTGGCCATAGCAGCAGGATCAGACATCAACTTTTGCAGATTGCCTGCCTGTGGTATAGCAGGCATGGTCGGAGGCGTCGGCGCGTTAGGTAGGGAGGGCGAAGGCGTGGGCGGAGCGACTTTGGGGAGAAGCCCCAGATTGACGGGGGTCGATCCGCTGTTATCGTCATCGGGGAGAAGGACGGATTGGCTCATCGCGGGCTGTGCGGCCAGTATAAGAAAAAACGATAAGGCCAAAGCGGAAAAACGCATGGGAAGCTCCTTGGGAAAAAAGACTATCGAATCATAATCTACTCTTTTTAAAAACTCAACGACTTGTATGGGTCTCATCCCGATCTAAAAAGCCGCACAGCGGCATCTTTTTCGAATAAGTACAACAAGATGCGCAGAGCCTTGCCGCGTGGGGTTCCTAATTCAGCATCTTGGGCCAAAATGACCTTGGCATCGTCGTGTGCGATGGCCAAAAGGTCGCGGTCGCGGGCAAGGTCAGCAAGGTGGAAGGTCGGAAGGCCGCTTTGGCGCGTACCTAAAAGCTCTCCGGGGCCGCGTAGGCGCAAATCTTCCTCCGCGATCACAAAGCCGTCCTCCGTTTCGCGCATCATCTTAAGGCGTGCCTTGGCGATCTCGCCCAAGGGCGCTTGATACATCAAAAGGCATGTCGATTGAGCCGCGCCGCGCCCAATGCGCCCGCGAAGCTGGTGAAGCTGCGCAAGGCCAAAGCGCTCGCTATGCTCCACGATCATCAGCGAGGCGGTTGGCACATCTACGCCGACTTCGATTACCGTGGTGGCGACCAGCAGCTTGATCGTGCCACTCGCAAAGGCCGTCATGACGTTTTCTTTTGCTTCGGAAGATAAGCGGCCATGCACAAGGCCTACCTTATCCGCGCCAAAGCGTTTGGCCAAAAGCTCGGCCCGCTGCGTGGCGGCGGCAAGGTCGCTTTTTTCGGACTCTTCAACCAAGGGACAAACCCAATAGGCTTGCGCCCCTTTGGCCAGCCCACGGCCTACGCCCTCAATCACTTCGTCAAGGCGCGCCATGTCGATCAGGCGCGTGTCGATGGGTTGGCGTCCTGCTGGTTTTTCCATAAGGCGCGAGACATCCATATCTCCAAACGCAGTGAGGGTCAGCGTGCGCGGAATGGGCGTGGCCGTCATCACCAGAATATCGACGCCGTGGCCTTTTTCCGAAAGCTGCAAGCGCTGGTGAACGCCAAAGCGGTGCTGTTCATCCATCACGACAAGGCCAAGATTGGCAAAGGCGACATCGTTTTGAAACAGCGCATGCGTGCCGACGATAAGGGAAAGACTGCCGTCCTCTAGTGCCTCTAGTGTTGCCTTACGGTCTTTGCCGCGTCCTTTGCCAACCAGAAGGCCGATGGAAACGCCCAGCGGCGCAAGGAAAGCTTGCAACCTTTCATAATGCTGCCGCGCAAGGATTTCTGTGGGAACCATCAGCGCGGCCTGAGCGCCGGACTCCACAGCTTGCAGCATCGCCATTAGAGCGACGATGGTCTTGCCCGACCCGACATCGCCTTGCAAAAGGCGCAGCATGCGGCGCGGGGCGGCCATGTCCTCGCCGATTTCCTGGATCGCGTGCTGCTGCCCCTGCGTCAACGTAAAGGGCAGGGAGACAGTAAGCTTGTCTTGCATCTTTTTTGTGCCTGCGAAGGCGCGGCCTCCTGCTTGCCGATGATGGCGGCGGATAATGGCCAGCGCCAGCTGATCCGCCAGCAGTTCGTCATAGGCAAGGCGGCGGTGGGCGGGGGGGATAATATCATCGTCATTGCGAGGAGTCTCTAAGACCGCCCCCCCTGCGGGGGAGGTTTCTGGACAATGCCCCCCCACCAACGCCGCCTTCCAAGCAGGCCAGCCTTCGCGCTTCATCAGCGGTGCATCGTTCCATTCGGGCAAGTCGGGTAGGCGATCCAAAGCCTGCTGCGCGACCTTATGCACCATCTTGCGGGAAAGACCTTCGGTCAGTGGATAGATAGGCTCAAACTTCGGGATTTCAGCGATGCGCGAAGCGGGGAGGGCGTAGTCGGGATGGCTCATCGTCCAGCCGCGCCCAAAACGCTCTAGGTTGCCGCTCACGACCAGTGGCACGTTGGTGGGATAGAGCTTGGTCAGGTAATCGCCCTTGGCCGTGAAGTAGGTGAGCGTAATGTCATCGCTGCCATCGGTGCAGATGATGCGATAGGGCTTGCCCTTTTGTTTGTTGGGCACATGTTCGGCCACGGTCAGGGTGAGCGTCGCAACGCGGCCTTGCTGCGCGTGTTTCAGCTTGGGGGCATAGGTACGGTCGATCACGCCGATGGGAAGATGCCATAAAATATCAACAATTTTCGGCCCACACAGCCGCTCATAAAGCGGTGCAAGCTTGACTCCCACGCCCTTGAGGGTCGTCAGCGGCGCAAACAGGGGAAAAAGGATCGATGGGCGCATGGGGGGAGAATAGCGGATAAAAGGGATCGAGGGAATAGACCGAAACATCTTCTCTTTGCCTCCCCCCTTGCGGGGAAGGAAATGAAAACTTGGGTTTATGCCGTAACGCAGTGTAGGTATAAACCTTAGTTTTCATAGGTGGGGGGGTAGAATCCGATCCATCCAATTACCCCCCACCTGAAAAAACTAATGACTTGCTGACGCAAGCCAAAGTTTTTTCTTCCTCCCCCGCAAGGGGGGCGGTAAGAAGTAGGTTCTGTCGGATATAGAGAAAAGAAAAAAATAGCGTTAACCATAGATGTTCATCTCCTCCTTTAACCCATCCAAGCCATGCCGCGCCCGCATTGGCGGAGCGCCTGCGGGGCATGATGCCCGCGTGGTGGCCGAGGTCGCCTTGCGCTGCGCTGGCGTGCCGCTTGTGCATGTCGCGCTGGATGATCTGCGGGCGGCGGTGATGGCCGAGGCCTTGGCCTTTTTCGCCCCGCATGTTGAGGTCGTGAGCTTCCCTGCGTGGGATTGTTTGCCCTATGACCGGATATCGCCTCATGCGGATATTGTGGGGCAAAGGCTGGCGGCGCTGGGACGTTTGGGGCGGCCCTTTAAAAAACCGGCAGTGCTGCTGACCACCGTTGGCGCTTTGATGCAAAAAGTCCTGCCGCCTGAAATCCTGAAAGACACCTGTTTGTCCCTTGCGGTGGGGGAGGTGATGCCGCTGGAGAAACTCACGCGGCTTTTGACGGCGAGCGGCTATCACAAAGCGGGCACAGTGCGCGAGGTCGGTGAGTTTGCGGTGCGTGGCGGGATCGTTGATCTGTATCCTACGGGCTACGACCAGCCTGTCCGCCTCGACTTCTTTGGCGATGAGCTGGAGTCCTTGCGCTTTTTCGATCCGCTGACGCAGATTACGACGGAGAAAGCGGATAGGTTGTCGTTAGAGCCGACCTCGGAAGTCCTCCTTGATGAGCGCAGCATTGCCAGTTTCCGCAGCGGCTACCGTGAGCTGTTCGGCGTGTCGTCGGATAATGATCCCCTCTACACGGCGGTATCGGCGGGCCAGAAATTTCCGGGAACCGAGCATTGGCTGCCGCTTTTCTATCCGCGCCTTGTAGGACTTTTGGATTATGTGCCGTCCTCTGCGCCCGTTTTCTTTGACCCGCAAGCGCAAGAGGCGATGGAGTCTCGCGCCGCGCAGGTGGCGGATTTTTATCAGGCACGCGTGGCGCTGTTCGAAGCCTCACGGCGTGGTAAGGAGAGGAAGAAGGAGACGCAAAGCGCCCCCGCCCCCTATAAGCCCGTGCCGGTGGAACGCCTGTATTTTTCTGTGGCTGAGCTTGACGCGGCGCTATCCAGCCATGCCGTCGGGTTGCTTTCGGTGTTTGTGGAGGAAAATACAATGACCCCTCCCCCTTGCGGGGAGGGGCGCGACCACCGCGAAGCGGTGGACGCAGGGGAGGGGGGAGGACGACAGGGAAAACAACTTTCGGGTTTGTCCCCAGTCGCACTCCCCCCTCCCTATCCCTCCCCGCAAGGGAGAGGGGACTCCATCGTGTTCGCGTCATCCCTTAACGCCGCCGCTATGCGTGGCCGCGACTTTGCCGATGCGCGGGCGATGCCGCAAAGCGCCGCTCTTTACGATGCGGTCAAAGCCTATGCCGCGCAGCATCAGGGGGCGAACAGGCGCGTCGCCATCGCGTGTTATTCCCATGGCTCTGCTGATCGTATCGCGGGGCTGCTCCGCGCCCACGGCGTTGACACCGCGACGCTGGCAACCGATTGGGAGGCTGCGCGTAAGCTGGATCCCAAACTGATCGCGCTTGTTGTGCTGGGGCTAGAGCATGGCTTTATTGCGCCTGATCTTGCGCTGATGACCGAGCAGGATATTCTGGGCGACCGCCTTGTGCGCCAAACGCGCAAAAAGAAAGCCTCCGCGCAGTTCCAGCTAGAGCTGGGCAGTCTTGAGATTGGCGACTTTGTCGTGCATGGCGAACATGGCATTGGCCGCTATGAAGGGCTGGAGATGATCACCGCGCTGGGCGCGGCGCACGATTGCGTCCGCTTGATTTATGATGGCGGTGACAAGCTGTTCGTGCCGGTTGAGAATCTGGATGTTCTCTCGCGCTATGCCTCGGCGCAGGCGGGCGCGGTGCTGGACAAGCTGGGCGGCGTGGCATGGCAAGCGCGTAAGGCTCGCGTCAAGAAACGCTTGTTGGATATTGCAGACGGCCTTTTGAAGATCGCCGCCGAGCGCCAGTTGAAGGCGGGCGAGGTGATTGAGATTCATGACGGCGGCTATCAGGAATTCGCGGCGCGTTTCCCTTATAACGAAACGGATGATCAGGAGCAATCCATTCAGGCCGTCTTGGACGATTTGTCCAGCGGCAAGCCGATGGATCGCCTTGTCTGTGGCGATGTCGGTTTTGGCAAGACAGAAGTGGCGCTTCGCGCCGCTTTTGCCGTTGTGCAGGCGGGCTTACAGGTCGCGGTGATCGTGCCGACGACGCTTCTGGCGCGGCAGCATTACCAAAACTTCGTGCAGCGCTTTGCGGGCTTCCCCGTTCGTATCGCGCAATTGTCACGCATGGTGACGCTAAAGGAAGCTAAAGAGGCCAAGGAGCAGTTGAACAAAGGCCAAGTCGATATCGTCGTCGGAACGCATGCGATCCTTAGCAAGGAGTTGAAGTTTCAGCGCCTAGGCCTTGTTATCATTGATGAAGAGCAGCATTTCGGCGTGAAGCAAAAGGAACAGCTGAAGGAGCTTCGCGCCAATGTCCACGTCTTGACCCTCACCGCCACGCCCATTCCGCGCACGCTGCAACTGGCTTTGACAGGCGTGCGTGAGCTAAGCCTTATCACTACGCCGCCCGTGGATCGTTTGGCCGTTAGCACCTATGTTTTGCCTTATGATCCGATGGTGATCCGCGAGGCCTTGATGCGTGAGCATTATCGCGGCGGGCAGAGCTTTTACGTTTGCCCGCGCATAGAGGACATCGCCGCGCTGTCGGCAGAGCTGCGTGAGCTTGTGCCAGAGTTGAAGATGATTGCCGCGCATGGCCGTATGGGCGCGAGCGAGCTGGACGATATTATGACGGCGTTTGACGCCAACAAGTATGATCTTTTGCTGGCGACGAACATCATTGAATCCGGCCTTGATATCCCGAACGCTAACACGATCATTCTGCATCGCGCCGATATGTTTGGTCTCGCGCAGCTGTATCAACTGCGTGGACGGGTGGGTCGTGCCAAGCAGCGCGGCTATGCCTATTTTACCTATAGTCCGCGCGCGCCTCTTTCCTCGACGGCGCAGCAGCGGCTTGAGGTGATCTCGACGCTCGATCAATTGGGGGCAGGATTCCAGCTGGCCAGCCACGATATGGATATTCGCGGCACGGGCAATCTGCTTGGCGAGGAGCAGTCGGGCCATATCCGTGAGGTCGGGATTGAGCTGTATCAGCAAATGCTAGAGGATGCCGTCGCGGCGGCGAAGGCCGGTGGCGGTGGGGCTGAGGCTGGAGGCGCGGCAGCACCAGAAGAACGCTGGACACCGCAAATCAACATCGGTTTGTCTGTTATGATTCCTGAAACCTATGTCACGGATTTGAACGTGCGCCTTGGCCTTTATCGGCGCTTGGCTGAGGGCGGTGAGGACAGCGAGGCGGTTGCCGCCGAGATGGTGGATCGTTTTGGTGCGTTGCCCGAGGAAGTCGAAAACCTGTTGCAAACCGTGGCGATCAAACAGCTGTGCCGCAAGGCGGGCATTGCCAAGCTGGATGCGGGCGCGAAGGGGGCTGTCATTGGCTTTTATCAGGATAAATTCGAACGTCCTGACCTTCTCATTCAGTGGATCACGAAACAGGCGGGAACGGTAAAGGTTCGGCCTGATCAACGGATCGTCCTTTTGCGCACATGGGACGATATGACGCGCCGCCTTGAGGGGCTTAAGAAAACGCTGGAAGAATTGGTTGCCTTAGCAGCGGGCTAACTTTACCGCTTCAAATCCTCAAGAATCTTAAGGGGCGCGTGGCTATTGTTCAGGCGCGCGCGATAGAATTGCAGGTTCTCGATAATCCGTTGGATGTAGTTGCGCGTTTCGTAGATAGGGATCAGCTCGATCCAGTCGATGGGATCAACATTGGGCGTACGAGGATCGCCGTAGGTGTCCATCCATTCCCTTGCGCGGCGTGGCCCCGCGTTATAGCCCGCTAAGGCCAGAACGTATGAGCCGTCGAAATTATCAATCTGGTGTTGAATAAAAGTTGTGCCAAGACGCACATTGTAATCGGGGTCGGTCAAGCGTGAAGCGCTAAAGGGCATCCCTAGCTTCTTGGCGACGTCCTTGGCTGTGGTAGGCATCAGTTGCATCAGGCCTTGCGCCCCCACGGGGCTTCCCGCATCGGCCTTGAATTGGCTTTCCTGTCGGATCAGGGCGTGGGTGAGGGCTGCTTCAGGCTGTCTTGGCATGGCCATTGCCAAAACGGGATAGGCTGCGCCTGTGATGATAAAGTTTTTCTGGTTGGCGGCCTTGGCCGCGCTCACGGCCCAGTCGGGGCGTTGCAGTTGATAGGCCAGTTCCAATGTCAACGCGAAATCCACGCGCTGTGTGGCGTTGTCCGTGATCGCTTTGAAGAAAGTGCGCGCCAAGTCGTTTTGGCCAGCTTTGTAAAGGCGCTCGGTGGCGCGGACGACATCGCGATCAAAAAAGCGCGTGCGAATAGCGGTCGGAATGGTGGGCTCAGTGGCGGCGCGAATGGTGGGCTGCGCGTAAAGCCTTGTGATCGCCAACTGCCCGTAAAAGGTGGTGTTGAGCGTGGCAGCGGTTTCATAAGCTTGCTGCGCGTCGCCTGATTGTCCGGCGGCCTCATAGGTGCGACCCAGCCAGTAATAGCCGCGCGCGCGGGAAATAGGCGTGACGCATTCTTTAAGAAGGGCCGTGAAATGATGATGGGCGAGGGTTGGTTTGTCCAAAAACCGCAAGGCTAGCCACCCCGCCAGAAACTCGGCCTGAACGAAGTTAAAGCCTGTTTTTAGACCGTGACGGGCGGCAAGGCGGTAGGCCGTGGCGAAGTTTTTGGCCTCCATCAGGCGGCGGATGACGATATGGCGTTCTTCCCACCATTTCTCAGGTTGACCCAAATCATCTGGCGCATTAAGCAAAAGCTCTAACGCTCCGTCATCATTGTCGTTCTTGCGCCGCCAGCGCACGCGCTCATAAAGCAGACCCGCATCGTTTTGCAAGGACGAGGGAACCTGCGCGATAAGCGCCTCGGCATTGCTTGTTTGGTTGGCTAGGGCGATGCGCGCTTCGGCTAGCGCCTTGTGGGCGGCATCGACATAGGGATACATGGCTCGCGCCGCCGTCATCTCGTTTTCCCAAAGCAGACGGTCAAGGCGCACTTCATGGTCGGTTTTGTTTAACATGAAGGCATAACGATCGAAAAAAGAGGCCTGATCGCCGTTCCCAAAATTGCGATCAACCCAGCGGGCCTGCACAAGCTCCTGTGCTTTGGGGGCTTGCCCGATGGCTTGCAGCGAGTCGATATAGCGGTAAAACGCGGTTGGTGTCAGGGGTGGGTGCGCGTTAAACCAGTTCACCAGCTGCGCGTCGGTCGCGCCAGAGGGAATCTTTTGCTCAAGGATCATCATGATCCCCTTAAGTCCGGGCCAGTCGGGATTATTCGTCACAAAGGCAGCCAGATCGTCAAAGCTGTAATCATTATTGGGTTGCGCCATCAATAGGCCGCGCAGAACCTTGTTCAGGATGGGATCGTTTCCCTTTGCCATCATCTGGCGGGTCTTGTCGGCATGGCCTTCTGCCAACGCGGAAAAGGCGCTGTGATAGGTGAGGGGAGGTGGCACTGGGGGTGGTGGAGAGGCCTTTTTCTTGGCGTGCACATCGCACGGCCAAAGAAGCAGCAAGGTTAACAGAAGAAAGCTGATGCGGCGGAAGAGAATCATAAGACGCACTAAACAATTTTATACAGGCCATTGCAAGCGTCCCTCAGGCAGGGTATTGGTTTTTTATGACCGAACCCAAAGCATCCGATCGTTTAAATGCGCAGCGCTATGTCGCGATGAACCGTCGTGCCCGTCATGATTATTTTATCACGGACACGGTAGAGGCGGGCATTATCCTGACGGGAACGGAAGTGAAGGTTCTTCGTTTGGGCCAAGCCAGCATTCAGGAGGCTTTTGCTAGCGGCAAGGATGGCGGTATTTTCCTAATCAACGCCTATATCCCCGAATATCAGCAGGCGGGCACGCATTTGCAGCACGAAACGCATCGGCCTCGCGCCCTTCTTCTCCATAAACGGGAGAGGGATAAGATTTTGGGTGCGGTCAAGCGCGAGGGCATGACCATTGTGCCTTTAGGCCTTTATTTTAATAAGCGCGGGATTGCCAAGGTGGAGCTAGGCCTTGCCAAGGGCAAGCATAAGGCTGACAAGCGCGAGGCGATCAAGGATCGTGACTGGAAGCGCGATCAGGCTCGCATCCTGCGTGATCGGAATAGGTAAGGGTTCGTCACGTTTTTCCCATAAAAAAAGGCGGCCCCTAAAGGGCCGCCCTTTCTTATGGCGTATTGGGATCCAGTCAAGCAACGTCCTGTTTAAGGGAGTCGTCAACATCGGCCATGGTGTCCGCCACGTCATCCAGCGTGGGCTGGGCTTGTGGGGGCGTGACCTGAATCGGGGGAGCATTGGGATCACGGGCACGAGCAACGTGCGGCATAAGATCCTGCAACTCGATGAAATTATCGGCTTGGCGACGCAGCTCATCCGCCACCATAGGAGGCGAGGAGCGCATCGTGCTGACAACGCTGACGCGTTTGCCGCGACGTTGGACGGCTTCTACCAAGCGGCGGAAGTCCCCGTCGCCTGAGAAAATCATGATGTGATCGACGTTATCGCACATTTCCATGACGTCAATGGCTAGTTCGATGTCCATGTTGCCCTTGATTTTACGGCGACCAAAAGCGTCTGTAAATTCCTTCGTAGGCTTGGTGACCATGGCATAGCCATTATAGTCTAGCCAATCGACGAGAGGGCGAATGGGGGAGTATTCTTCATTTTCGACAAGCGCCGTGTAATAAAAAGCGCGAACAAGGCGAGCCCGTCCGGCGAACAGCTCCAAAAGACGTTTGTAATCAATGTCGAATCCCAAACCGCGTGAAGCGGCATAGAGGTTGGCTCCGTCAATAAACATTGCCATGCGTTCTTCTTTATAAAAAATCATAGTGACCTTCCTTGGATATGAGACGTGTTGTTAACTATAACAAAAAATTCTACGGCTGCCTACCGTTTCTTGCGCCGAAATCCCACAAAAATACCCAAAAAAGGTAACAAGCAGGCTGCGGCGCTGGTGGGCTACCGCTGTATCCTTACGATAAAAAAAACCGTTGCGCAACATCACGATTTAAAAACGGAGCCCTTTTTTATCATTAAGCCTTCGTAACGCTTTACATTAAGGATAAGAGACGGCTAATATGCGCCTTCGCGTTAGAGATAGACCCTTCTACTCAATCAGGATTATATCTTCTTCCCTGTTTGGAAGGCTTCCTTTCTGCGCCGTTTTTTGTTTTTTATGAGGATAGGCCCTATGGCACGCGTTACCGTTGAAGATTGTGTTCTTTTGGTTCCCAACCGTTTTGAGCTTGTGATGCTTGCGTCGCATCGCGCCCGTGCGCTTTCGTCGGGGGCTGAGCTGCATGTTGAGCGTGATCGCGATAAAAACCCCGTTGTGGCGTTACGCGAAGTTGCCGAGCAAAAGCTTGATCTAGAGAGCTTGCATGAATCGCTTGTGAAGGGCTTGCAAAAGCGCATTGAGCCGGATCGTCCCGAAGAGGAAGTGACCGAGCTGATGAACAGCGAACAGCAAAACTGGATCGGTGCGGCTATGGACGCCGACGATTCGGATGATGATCTGGATATGGATGCCGATCTTGATGAGGAAGAGGGCGGCGATGACGCCGACCTTGGCATCACCGGCTCCTTTGAAGATGCAGACATAAAGGATTAATTGGGTTCAGGAAAGAGCAGTACGATGGCTGATGGCTGGAAAAAGCTCTTCTTGTTGGTAATGTGGCAAGGGGCGCGATCATGAGCCCTTCTCAAAAGAAGCCCCCTTCGCCTGACGAGCCTGCTCCCTCTGTTGTCCCCTCTCAAAATTCCGAAGAGCCTCCCCGCAAGCCTGTTCGAATGCTTCGCCAATATGAGTTGGTGGAACGCGTGCGCGCTTATGACCCTTCTGCTGACGAAGATTTGCTCAACCGCGCCTATGTCTTTTCTATGCAGGCGCATGGCACACAAACGCGTGCGTCGGGCGATCCTTATTTTTCCCATCCGTTAGAGGTCGCGGGCATCCTCACCGAAATGAAGATGGACGCGACGACCATCGCGACGGCGCTTCTTCATGATACGGTCGAAGACACGTTGGTGACGCTCCCCGATATTGAAAAACATTTCGGGCGCGAGGTGGCGCGGCTTGTCGACGGTGTGACCAAGCTTTCGCGAATTGAGCTTCAAAGCGATCAGGCCAAACAGGCCGAGAATTTCCGCAAGCTAGTCTTGGCGATGTCCGAAGATATTCGCGTGTTGCTTATTAAGCTGGCGGATCGTCTGCACAACATGCGCACGCTTCATTTTATTAAGGGCGAGGAAAAGCGGCAGCGCATCGCGCGTGAGACGCTGGATATTTATGCGCCCTTGGCCGAGCGCATCGGTATCGAGAAAATGCAGAACGAGTTGCAAGACTTAGCCTTTGCCGAGCTTCATGCCGATGCGCGTGACAGCATCGTGGCGCGCCTTACCTATTTGCGAGAGGAAGGCGGCAATCTGGCCAAAGATATTCGCGCCATATTGCAGCGCGTTTTGGCCGAAGGCGGCGTCGCGGCGACAGTCGAAGGGCGCGAGAAGAAACCCTTTTCGATCTGGCGAAAAATGAACCGCAAGGACATGGGGTTCGAACAGCTTTCGGACATTATGGCCTTTCGTATCCTTGTTCCGACGGTCGAGAGTTGTTATCAAGCGCTTGGCCTTATCCATAACCACTATTCCGGTATTCCGGGGCGGTTCAAAGATTACATTTCAACGCCCAAGCCCAACAAATACCAAAGCATTCACACCACCATCATCGGCCCCGAAAATCATCGCATCGAGGTTCAGATCAGAACCTATGAAATGCATGAGGTCGCCGAGCTGGGCGTGGCCGCCCACTGGGCCTATAAGCAAGGCGAGCTGACACAGGAAGGGTCGCAATATCGTTGGCTGCGCGAGCTTTTGGATATTGTGGAACATGCCCAGAAACCGGAAGAGTTTTTAGAGCATACGAAGCTAGAGCTTTTCCAAGATCAGGTTTTCTGTTTTTCTCCCAAGGGGACGTTGATTGCGTTACCGCGCGGCGCAACGCCTGTCGATTTTGCCTATGCGGTGCATAGTGGCATTGGCGATTGCTGTGTCGGATCCAAAGTCAATGGACGCATGGTTCCTTTGCGCACCGAGCTTCATAACGGCGATCAGGTTGACATTATCACGCAGAAAAATGGCAACCCTTCGCCAGCGTGGGAGCGTTTTGTCGTAACAGGTAAGGCACGGGCGCGAATTCGGCGCTTTGTCCGTCTTCAGCAGCGCACAGAATACGTCGCGCTGGGCAAGGCCATTTTAGAAAAGATTTGTAAGCAAGAAAACGTCGACTTCGGCGAAAAGCCTTTTGAGGCTGTCGTCAAAAACTTTCAGGCGGCGACCCTTGATGATTTGTTTGCCAATGTTGGCGCCTCGCTGCAATCCTCACGCGATGTTTTTACGGCGGCTTTCCCAGAGCATCGAGCCAAGCAGCCGGATAAGACGTTGCCGGAAATCGAGCTAGCGGCGCAGAAAATGAAGGCACGCGCTGCGGCGCAGGCGGCTTCGACGTCCCCCCTGACGCTTAAAGGGCTGATTCCGGGCATGGCCGTTCATTTTGCGCGGTGCTGCCATCCCTTGCCGGGTGATTCCATTGTCGGGATCGTATCGACAGGGCGCGGTGTGACTATCCACACGACGGATTGCGACACGCTGGATTCCTTCCGTGATATGCCAGAGCGCTGGATCGACGTGGATTGGGGCGAGGGCCATGGCAAAGATACGGGCATGGTTGGCAGACTCTCTATCGTCGTAACCAATAGGCCTAACTCCTTGGGCACGTTGACCACCATTATCGGCAAGGGCAACGCGAATATCCTTAATCTGAAAATCACGAACCGTTCCATTGATTTCTTCGATATTTTGATCGATGTCGAGGTTGTGGATACCAATCACTTGCTTAGTGTTGTGGCGGCGCTTCGCGCCAGCAGCGTCATAATCTCGGTCGAGCGCACCAAAGGACGGTAGCCTTGCGTTAAGGCTCTTTCATGGCTAACCTTGCCTTCGTCTCGCTAAGAAAGTATTTCCTCTATGATCCATGAATCCAGCCGCCTTGTTGCCGATATTGAAGCGCTGTCCGACTTCCGTATTTTTGGTCGGGTTACGGCTGTGCAAGGATTGCTGATTGAGGTCGCGGGCGTTGAGCGCCACTTGTCGCTGGGTGGCCGTTGCGCCATCGTGGCGCGAGGCGGACGGCGCGTTTTGTGCGAAGTCGTTGGCTTTCGCGATGATCGCGCCTTGCTCCTTCCTTTTAACACGCTGGATGGGATAGGCCTTGGCTGTAAGGCGGAGGTTGCCGAAGCGCAGCCGACTATTTCTCCGACGCCTGCATGGCTGGGGCGCGTCATCAATGCGCTGGGGGAGCCGATTGACGGGGGGCCGCCGCTGCCGATGGGGGATCGTCACCAACCTATCCGCAGCATGCCGCCGCCTGCCCACAAAAGAAAACGCGTCGGGGGCAAGCTGGATCTTGGCGTGCGGGCGCTTAACACCTTTTTGACCTGTTGTAGCGGTCAGCGTATGGGCATTTTTGCGGGATCGGGCGTTGGTAAATCGATCCTGATGTCCATGGTCTCGCGCTATACCTCGGCTGACGTTTCGGTCATTGGCCTGATTGGCGAACGTGGCCGCGAGGTTCAAGAGTTTATCCATGACGATCTTGGCCCCGAAGGTTTGGCGCGTAGCGTTGTTGTCGTGGCCACGTCCGACGAGGCCCCTTTGATGCGCCGTCAGGCGGCGTTTATGACGCTTGCGATGGCCGAGTATTTCCGCGACTTGGGTAAGAATGTCCTTTGCCTGATGGACAGCGTGACGCGCTTTGCTATGGCGCAGCGTGAGATCGGCCTTGCGGCGGGGGAGCCTCCCACCACGAAGGGTTATCCGCCGACGACCTTTGCGGAATTGCCGAAATTGTTGGAGCGGGCAGGGCCGGGGGAAAGCGGTAAGGGCGCGGGATCCATCACGGGACTCTTTACGGTTTTGGTCGACGGCGATGATCATAATGAGCCGATTGCCGACGCGACGCGTGGTATTTTGGACGGTCATATTGTTTTGGAGCGTTCGATTGCCGAGCGTGGCCGCTATCCCGCCATCAACATTCTGCGCAGCGTCTCGCGAACGATGCCCGCCTGTAATAATGATACGGAAAACACGTTGGTCAGCACGGCGCGGCGGCATTTGGCGGCCTATGAAAACATGGCCGAGATGATCCGCCTTGGCGCGTATCGCAAAGGAACCAACCGCGAGGTTGACGATGCCATCAATTTTTATGAGCCTATCGAAACTTTTTTGCGCCAAGGCAAGAATGAAAGCGACAATCTGGGAGGCGGTTATGAAAAACTGGCGCAGATTTTGGGTGTGCCTTGGAGCGGGACGTGATTTTTCTTGCGCTCACTTTGTTTGTTGTTACCCATGCTATTTCCATCGCCGTCATACCGGCGAAGGCCGGTATCCAGAGCGCCGCCCCGCATCAAGTGCGGGGCAGGCTAGCAGCGTGTATGACTCTTATGCCGCGCGGACGCGCGGCGATGGATCCCGCTTTTCAGCGGGATGACGGTAAGGGTTGGGGGCTGGCATGAAATCTCTTGTAACGCTGATTAAATTACAAAAGACCAAGGTGGATGAACAGCGCGTCCTTTTGGCTAATCTTCAAAAACAACTGACGGATATTCAAGCGCAAATTGATGCGTTGATGGAGCAGCAAGCGCAGCAGACCGCGATGCTGCGGCAAGAGCCTGCCTTGGCGCTGAATTATGATCTTTATCTTAAAGGGGCGATCAAGCGTCTTGAGGAGTTTGAGAAAAGAAAAAGAACGGTAGAGCTGGCCGTCAATCTTGCGCGGGATAAATTGGCCGAGCTTTTCGAAGAGCAAAAACGCTATGAGTTGGCCGAAAAAGCCCGCCTTGAAGAGGAAGAGGCCGAAGAACAGCGTCGCGAAACCCACATCCTTGACGAAGTTGGTAGCGTCAGCTTTGTCCGCAAGAAAAAGAAGAAGTAATCTCATGGCGCCTCATACCGATATTCGCGTAGGCGACTGGATTGATCGGTTCTTGCCGTCCGTGGCGCGTCCTTATGCGCGGTTGATGCGCCTTGACCGCCCGATTGGCACATGGCTTCTTTTGTTGCCGTGTCTGTGGAGCGTAACGCTGGCCAGCGAGGGGCGGCCTTCCATCACGATGCTTTTTTTGTTTGCCTTGGGCGCGCTTGTCATGCGCGGAGCGGGGTGCGCGATCAACGATCTTTATGACCGCCACCTTGATGGCAAGGTGGAGCGGACGGCTACGCGGCCTTTGCCCAGTGGTCAGGTCAAGCCGTGGCAGGCTCTCCTTTTTGTGGTGGCGCTTTTGCTGCTAGGCCTTGCGGTTCTGGTGCAGTTTAATACGTTCACCATCCTGCTTGGCGTGGCATCTCTGGCGCTGGTCTTTACCTATCCTTTGGCCAAGCGCGTGACATGGTGGCCGCAGTTCGTCCTCGGCCTCGCCTTTAACTGGGGCGCACTGATGGGGTGGAGCGCGGTTCAGGGCAAGCTGGAAGCGCCTGCCTTCCTGCTTTATGGGGCGGGAATCTTTTGGACGCTGGGCTATGACACGATCTACGCGCATCAGGATAAAGAGGACGATGCGAAGATAGGGATCAAATCGTTGGCGCTGAAACTAGGGAGCCGCTCACGCCCCGTCATTGCCTTTTTTTATGCGGCGACTTTGGCGGGGCTTGCGCTGACGGGCTTTGTGGCCAAGCTGGACGCCCCCTTTTATGGGGTTCTTTTTCTGGCCGGACAGCATGCGTTTTGGCAAGTAGTCTTGTGGCGGGTCGATGATCCGGCGGATAGCCTTAGGCGCTTCAAATCCAACCGCGACTTTGGCCTGATCATTTTGGCCGCGCTCGCGGTTGGGAAGCTCTTGTAGGAGAGAGGGTTATTCTGCCGCGCCGCGATATTCTTGAATGCGGGTGGCGCGAAGGCCATGGACGCCGTGGCTGTCAAGCAGGAACGACCACGACTTAAACTCTTCCTCGGACAGGTGGTAACGCTCACAGGCTTCGTTCAGCGAGATAATGCCATTGCGCACAGCCGTTACGACCTGAGCCTTGCGGCGCATGACCCAGCGACGGGTTTTCGGGGAAGGGAGCTTGTCCATCTCTCGCTGGCGTTCTGTTGAACGAACAATATGGACTTGATCTCCATCGGTGCTGAATGACGCATTGCTCTGGGGCATGGTATGACTCCGTTTGAAAGTAATTCGATGACAAGGGAAAGGATACACGAAAATCCTTTAGGAACGCCTAACGTTAAGCTTAACGTAACGGCATCGCAACAAATAAAAATACTTTCATAAAAAAGAGTTAGAAGTTAAATAAAGTTAAGAAGACCCTGCTTGCAGGGCCTTCTTGTTGAAACTATTGGCTTACACGCAAGCTTGAAAGCGAGTCCGCGATCTGATTAAACACCCCTGCAAGATCGGACGAGGTTGGTGAATTAAAATAGTAATTCTCGGCCGACGCGCAGGCTTTCAGCTTGGTTTGGATGTTCGTGCCGGGATTCCCAAGCGCGATGGTATAGATATAAATACCAGCAGTTTTCATAGCTGTGCAGACGGTTGACAATTTCGTATCCAAGGTTGCAGCGGCTACTGCGGTGTTGGTTGTTGTACCAAGTCTTCCATCGCTGAGGTAGCCATAGGCGGTGAAGATAGTGCTGTTCATCGTGTTTTCACCGTCGGTGAGCAGAATCATGGCTTTGTTCATATGCTTAGTTCCGTAATCAAGCGGCAGGCTGTTGGCAGTCATCTCGCCACCCCACAGACCGCGCCAACGTGGGGAGAGCATGTTCCATGCCCAAAGCGCGCCTAGATTGGTGTGCGTGTTGCCGTTGGCCACCATGCTGTTTACCGCGTTTAAAATGGTCGTTTTATTTGATGTCATAGGTGTCATGACCTGTGGGCAATAGGCGTTGGGTCCAAGCGTTGTCGTGAAGGTCGCATAGGTTTTGGGAGTTCCGTCATGGTAACGCGAAGTCACCCATTTATTCACGGATGTATAAATAAAGGTATTATAGGGAGCGGGTCTGTTATCCGTACTGGGCGAGTAATAAGCCTTATAGGTTTGAATGGTGGGAGGATCATCAATCTTGTCTCGGTTGTTCAGCTCACGCGCGTCAACGCAACCCCCCCAGCTTGTTGGCCCCCAGTTCAGGGTCGCAAAGTTGACTTGATCGATCCACGACGTGCGCGATGTGCCGATGTTCACGGTTTGAGAAAAGGGGACAAGGCCTATCCACAGGTTAGGCACTGTTGTTTTTGAGCCATAAAGAATATTGACTAACGATGTGGCGGCCAATTTCAAAGAGGTTAGTTTGGTTCCGGCCATCGAGCCCGTGTTATCAAGCGCTAGAACAAGCTCCAACCCTGATGACGTGCGCGTGACCTGTGATGTAGCGGATAGGTTCATGCTGGTAATGCCAAAGACGTTCATAAAGGTTGTTGGCATGGTTGTCGAGGCGGCCAGATCGATGATCATATTGTCGGCGGAGACTTCTGATGTAACGGCTGGCGTTGTTGCGCCCATATAATTTGCCGGAAAGTTGGCCGTCATATATTTGGCCAGCTCTTCATTCAAGTTGCTGGTGTTCAGGGTCGATCCTGCCGCAAGCCCTGCGGCATCCAGCGAGAAAGAAAGGCGTGATTGGACAAGTTGTAGCCTTGCGATATCGACAGAGGTTCCCACAAAGCCCATGACGCTCAAGAAGGTCAGCGCCAGCATAGGCAGGGTCATACCCTTTTCATCGCTGGCAAAGCGGCGCAGCGTTGAAGCGGAACAAAGAAGTGAGCGAAGTGATACCATGATCCTTCTCCTTTATGTCGGCGGCGTGATAAGGGGACTAAGACGCGGTTTATAGATGGCGACGCGATACAAATCCGCCGCTTTCAAAATCCCCGCGTTGATAAAAAGAGGCGTAAAGGCATAGTAAACCTCTGTGATAATGACGTTATCATTGTCGTTGAGGGTTAAGCCGTTGGGCAGAACTGGCGTCGATCCCGCTATGCCCATTTTGCTGACGCGTGCCAACGATCCGCCGCCTGCGTATTGCCAACTTATTTTTGTTGCTAGACCGGCCGGTTTGTAAACCGAACTGACAATCACGATGCCCTTCACGCCAAAGGGGAACGGTTCCATCAGCTGTCCTGCCGCAAGCATAATATTATTCAAATCGTTGATGGTCACCATTTCCGATTGGGTCACGATGTCTGTAACGGAATAGGCGATGCGATCCACGCGCTGTGAAATGATCATCAAAAAGGCCGCATCTGAGCTGCCGAGCAAAAGGATAATCCAGATCGGTAGCGCCAAGGCAAACTCAATAGCGACCGAGCCTCTCTCCTGTAAGGCCAAGGAGGATCGCTGAAAAAGACGCTTCGCTGTTTTAATCAGTCGGTTCATTGCGCACCACGATACGAGATGTCAAATTGATAACCCTGTTTTCATCCCCGATGAGGTTTCCGATAAGGGGTGTAAACATTGTCCATGGATAGGTGATGGTATAGACGACGACTTGGCTGGCTGTGCCCAGACTAGATTCCGTGCCTTGCTCCGGCTGGCCAATATCGCTGAGGTCGCCATAGGATGTCGTTGTGATCGTGATTTTGGCCGGATCAATCAGGGGATCCAAACCGCTGAGGCGCGACAGAAGCGTATCCGTCACTGTTTCAAGTTGTGTTTTACCTTCTGCGACGTAGCCCGTCTTACCTGTGCGCGAAGCGTTATAGGTTGCGTTTTCCAACAAGTGATTGGCCAGAAGGACAAGTGACATTTCCGTGATGCCGACAAGAAGCATAATCAGGACAGGCGATATCAAAGCGAACTCGACGGCCGTAACGCCGCGTTCGCCTTTGGCGCGCTTCGCACGAAGGGATAGTTGCCGATACGTTTTTATAAACCGAAACATCGTATGCGCCTTTGGTTGCTATCAGAGGAAAACACGCACTTTCCCATTGTTTTATTATGTCACAGTATGCTTGACGTTCGTTTAAGTTATCGTGACATTTTCGGGATTGTTAACGGGTCTCCAACGTCCTGACTCTAGCCCCGAATCAGAGCGTGTGACAAATGAGGATGTTGGCGGAAAAAGTTTAAAAAATACTTCGATTTTCGAATGATTTTTCTTTTTAAGCGCACCCGTGACATTCGGGCGATTGTGCCTTAAACTGCGCTCTTCAAATCCCTTTACTAAAGGCTTTAGCGATGACCTTTTCCTACACCTTCGATCCCGTTATTATCCGTGAATACGACGTGCGTGGCACGGTCGGCAAGAACTTGGGGCGTGAGGACGCTTTGGCGCTTGGCCGCGCCTTTGGCACAATGATCCGCCGCGCTGGCGGCAGCAAGATCATGGTGGGCTATGATGGCCGCACCCATTCGCCGATGTTTGAAGAGGCCTTAGTCGAAGGTCTGATGTCCACGGGGATGGCGGTCACGCGCGTTGGCCTTGGCCCGACGCCGATGCTCTATTTTGCGACGTACCAAAATGATGCCGATGCGGGCGTGATGGTGACAGGCTCACACAATCCCCCTGATCAAAACGGGTTTAAGATGCTTATGGCTCCGCGCCTTGTCGGCGGCGGGCCTATCTATGGCGACAAGATTAAAGCTCTGGCCGAGATTGCAGCCAAGGGCGATTTTGAAGTTGGAGAGGGGACGTCCCAAACGTTGGACGTAAGCGAAGCGTATATCGAGCGGATGCTGAAAGACTTCCAAGGCACAAAGGGTCTTCATGTCGTTTGGGACAACGGCAACGGTTCAGCGGGCGATGTTCTGGCGCGTCTTGTTAAGCGTCTTCCCGGTAAGCACACCATTTTGTTTGGCGAAATCGATGGAACCTTTCCCAACCATCACCCCGATCCGACCGTGCCGAAAAACCTTATCGATTTGCAAAACGCCGTCATCGAGCAGGGTGCGGATATGGGTATAGCGTTCGATGGCGATGCGGACCGCATCGGCGCGGTGGATGGGCAAGGGCGTATCCTTGCGGGTGATCAATTGGTGGCGATTTATGCGCGGGAAGTGCTGAAAAGCTTCCCGAATGCGACGATTATCGCGGACGTTAAGGCCTCGCAGGTTCTGTTTGACTCGATTGCCAAGGATGGCGGCAAGCCGCTGATGTGGAAAACGGGCCATTCGCTCATTAAGGTCAAGATGGCGGAAACCAAGTCGCCGTTGGCGGGCGAGATGAGCGGCCATATCTTCTTTGCCGATAAGTATTACGGCTATGACGATGCGCTTTATTGCGGCGTGCGCCTCATGTCGCTGGTGGAGACGTTTGGGCAGTCGCTCGCCGCTCTGCGTGACACGCTGCCGACGATGATCAACACGCCGGAGCTTCGTTTTGAGGTTGATGAGGCGCGTAAGTTTGCCGTGGTGGATGAGGTGAAGGCGAGCCTTGTCGCGGCTAAGGCGAACGTTGATGACACAGACGGCGTGCGCGTTTTGACGGCGGATGGCTGGTGGCTTTTGCGCGCGTCGAATACGCAGGCTGTCCTTGTCGCCCGCGCCGAAGCCAAAGATACGGCGGGGCTGGAGCGGCTTAAGACGCAACTGGTTGAGGCTTTGGCCGCCAGCGGGATTGCGCCACCAGCGTTCTGAAAATCTTCTATACCTGAAACGGGTCAAGAGATGGTGTCATTGGGACAAACCAAACGGGATGCCCGCTTTCGCGGGCATGACGGGTTTTTTGTTTTAAGTTAATCCTATATGCGTCATCCCCGCGAAAGCGGGGATCCCGTTTTCTTTTGACTATCTTGCCCAATTATCCCAACTCTTAAAGTGGAAAGGATATAATGAAGCGGGTCGGAGTGGGTGAGGGGATCGGTGAAAAGGAGGCCGTGACCCATCACAGCACGCGAAGGCGACCGTAGTCGCGCCTCCTTTTACCTTTGAATGCCTAAGGCGAACCCGAGGTCAAAGGATCCGCCTCTCTCTACTCTAGGCAAGGAGAAGGGTAGCGCAGCGGGGCGGGCCAAGTCAACCGAATGTTCTTCTTTTGTTCAAAACTATTTCTTCATTTTAAAAGAACGCTTGCGAAACTAATCGATTGAATCTATTGAAATAGATATGAATGACGTTAACGAAAAAAAGCTTGCCAAGCCCTTGGCGTGGATCGACGCGGTTTTGCCCTTTCAGCTAGAAGGCAGTGCTTTGCGAGGCCGTTTTGTGCGCCTTGGCGGGTCCATCGACACGATTTTGCGCCAACATGATTACCCCTTGCCCGTTGCGCGTCTACTGGCCGAGATGACGGCGCTTGCGGCGGCGTTAGGAACGGCGATGAAGTATGAGGGCGTCTTTACGATCCAGACCAAGACCGATGGCGCGGTGCGCATGATGGTGGCCGACGTGACCTCGGACGGCGCGGTTCGCGCCTATGCCCAGTTCGATGAGGCGGCGGTGGCCGAGGCCAGCGCCAAGGAGGGCGGCAGCCTTTTGGGGCGCGGCCATCTGGTGCTGACGCTTGATCAAAAGCTGGGCGAGGAGCGCTATCAAGGCGTTGTGCAGGTCGAGGGCGATGATCTGACGCAAGCCTTCCAGTTGTATTTTAAGCAGTCCGAGCAAATTCCGACAGGCCTTGTCGTTGCCGCGCATCGGGATGAGGCGGGCGTTTGGCAGGCGGGTTGCCTTATGATCCAACGCATGCCGCGTGAGGGCGGGCTGGCGGTCATGCCCGCGACGGATACGGCCATTGAGGATGACTGGCTTCGCGCCATGGCGCTTATGCAGACGTGTTCGCCGGATGAGCTGACGGATCCGTCCTTGGCTGCGCCAGACCTGCTTTTCCGCTTGTTTCATGAGGAAGGCGTGCGCGTTTATGAGCCGTTGGCTCTGCGGCACGAATGCCGTTGCTCGCGTGACAAAATCGCGGGCGTTCTGGAGGGCATGCCGCCGGATGAGCTAAAGGCGATGGCGCAAGACGAAGGGCACATCGCCGCGACCTGTCAGTTTTGCAGCAAGACCTATCGGTTTGGTGTGGACGAGTTAGCTGCGCCTGAGCCTGTTCAGCCATCCGCCTAGGCAGACTGGCGACATGCGCAAAAGAATATCGTCGCGCTCAAAGAAATGGTGAAGCAAGGCCGCGCCGGTATGGATGCCGACAAGCAGAACAAGAAGCCCAGCCAGCGATTCATGGCTTTCTTCGATCAGGGTGTAAAAGAAGCCGTCTTTTGCCACAAGATCAAGAAGGGGGAGGTTGGGAACGGGCCATAGGCCGAAGAGTTGAATGCCGTGGCCGCTCATGGAAACCAGAGCCCATCCTGACAGGGGAATAACAATCAGCAGCGCATAAAGGCCTCTATGCGTAAGCCTCGCCGCCCAAACTTGCCAGCGGGGCATGGATGCGACGGGCAGCGGTGGCGCATGATGACGATAGAGCCAATAAAGGCGGAAAAACGTCGCCAAAAGGATCAAAATACCGATGGTTTTGTGTGTGGTGAACAGCGCACGCCGCACGTCAGGCGGCCAGAAATCTTCACCCATGACACCGCCCAGAACCAACATGAATCCTATGGCCAATACCGTGCCCCAATGCAGAGTCTTGGCAACGGGATCATAGATTAAAGATTGTGACATGGCTTTCCCTCCTTAGTTTAAAGCAAATTCCATTTGAATAATCTTAACATATCGCGTCATGCCCGCGTAAGCGGGCATCCCGTTTGTTTTTTTTTAAAGAAAACGAGACTCCCGCTTTCGCGGGAGTGACGGAATAAAGAATTTACGTCAGGAGCTTACCATTTATAGTGCGCGGCGAGGTTAAAGATATTTTCGGAAGAATCGTCGCGGAAGAAGTCGTGTTCATACTGCGCGGCGAAAGTCCAATCGTTGGCTAGCGCTGCGGTTAGGGAGGGGTTCACGTTGACCCAATCGCGCGATTTCTTGGCGCCCTTGGTTGTGAAGCTTGAGCCTGCCAGATTGGCGAACTCGGCCTTGATGGTGGATTGGTCGTCGCCAAGCTCGTGATTATAGCCAACGCGCAGAGCGGGCAGGAACACGCCGCCATTGCTCATCGCATAGGGCATAGAGCCGCCCATGCCAAGGCTTGCGATGGCGGAGAGGTCGCTTGTGCCCTTAACCTTCAGGTTGAAATTGCCAGCCCCGTCTTCTGTGAAGCTGCCAAAGTCGGCATAAGCAAGTCGCAGGCCAGCATAAGGCCCATATTTCAGGTTCTCGTGCTTGAAGTCATAGCCTGTTTCGGCTTTGCCCGTGAATTGGAAGCCGTCGGGGGAGGCCGTGGCTTTGCGTGTTGTGTCATTGCCCGCCAAAATCGTGCGCTGGCTGTCAAGGCTGTGATACCCCACGCTGATAAAGCCATCCACATAGGCGTTGGTGGCATAATCGGTCGTGCCATAGGCGGACAGCGCCACGCTATCGGCCTGTAGATCGCCAAGGCTGGCTGTCGTCAAACTGCTGTGGGCATAGGTCAAAGCCAGCCCGACATAGCTATTATCCTGAACGCGGTAGTCCATACCCGCCGTGATCCCCGCGCGGACGGATTTGGCTTTGGCGCCGTCTGTTTGGAGTTCATCGTGGCCAAAGCCCGCTTGGCCGGAGACAAAAGTTCCCCAACGACGATCAGCATTGATGGGGGTGGCCTCAAGCGGCTCTTGCGCCAAAAGGGGAGTCTCATCCGTTTTCGTGGTGGTGGTCAAAGGCGTCAGCGTGGCGTGGCTGTCTTCGTCATCGGAAAGCCAAAGATAGGTTCCTGCATCGGTTGTTGCCCGAAGGGGGACAAACTGGCTCTTTTGAACAGTGTTGGCCTCTTTTGCCACAGGATCATTGACCATCGCGAAATGATTGGTCTGACGGAAGCGCAGCGTCGATGAGGTGGTTTTTGAGACGGGGGCGGCTATGGCTTCGTTATCAGAGGAAAAGTCAAAGAGTGAAGACGATTGAGCTGGCTCCGGCTTGGCAACGGGCTTATTCGGCGCATCATCGTCTGGGCCATAAATGACGGGGGGCACAGGGGCGGCTTGCGGCGCGGGAGCCACAGAGTCAGCGGGGATAACGTTATAGTTCACCATGTTGGACAGGGGTTGTCCGGGATAGTTGGCGATAGCCTTTTTGTCTTTTTCGCGCAAAGTCGGTTGGGTGTAGCGCGGATAAAGGCCTTTGGCCGAGTCAAAGGTATGGCCAGAGCCACCGACTTCTCCGGCCCAATTCACGATATCGCGCCCTGTGCGGTCGGCTTGGTTCAAAAGGATACGCTGACGAACGCCTTGTGTGTCGCGCGTTGTGGCGTTGGCCGCGCCCGCGCCAATAGAAATCTTGCGCATCATTTCGTCATATTGGCGCTCAACCCATGTGCTCGCGGGCTTGGGCGGCTGAGGATCTTGATAAACGGCGGGGTTGTAAAGGCGATAATGGTTGGTCGTGCCGTGGGTTGAGGTGGCGGCTGGCGTCGGCTCTTTAAGGCGCAAATCGTGCAGCGGTTCGTCAGATTTCTGTAAATCCGTAAAAGGCGCAGGGCGGGTGGCTGCAACACGGCGCGTGGCAAGGCGGTTCCCTTCGCGCAAGGAGCGAAGCCGTGACGTGATGGCGCTGTCTGTGCTGGCGGCTAGACCGCTTGCGACGCCTTGCATGTTATAGGCCGTTGTCGGCAGCATGGATTGAAGAGAGGCGGCCTCGCCGCCGCCGATAAACAGGCGGTTGTAATCCGTGTCGAGGGTTGATCCACCCGCAGCGGCGCTTCCATAGGTGTCGAACACTGTGCCGACCGTGGTTTGATCTGGCGTTTGCGCGTAGTCCGCTAGGGAGGTGCTGGCCTGCGCGGTGCAGGGAGCCAAAGCCCACAAAAAGGCCAGAACGGACAGGGACGAAACGCGGGGGTGAGCCATAGAAAACCTCGTGCGACACGAAAAAGGGGCGATGAGAAAGAATCCCCTCGACCCTAAGGTCTTTGCCTCCTCCTGTCCAGCGATTCGAATCGGTTAGGGGGATGGCGTTTTTGCGGCTTGAATGGCCGTAAGGGTTTGGCAAAAGCGGGTCACAACGCCTCGCGCTTTTTCTTTCGAAGCAGAGTTGGCCAACGGATACCTAAGTATTTCGTCGCTTACGCTTTCAAGGCGAATAGCTGGATAGTCGTAGGCGGTAAAGAGCGCTGGATTGATAAAACGGTCAACAATCCTTCTTAAATCTGTGCCTAATGGCTTCATGTTAAGGCAAATCTCTTCGCGTATTTTATAAAAAGATTCGTTTCCGGCGGTTTCGCTCGTTGCGCCGTGGCGCGCGCAAAGTTCTTCAAAATAGTCCTTCCATAAAGTGACGATGTCCTTGGCTTCATCGACGGGGTCTTTTTTGAAAGGCAAGCGAAAGCCAGCAAGGCCGCGATTCAGCCAGTGCTTCATCGTTTCGCCGTAAAACATAAGGTGGGCTTTTGTCGCCTTATCATACAAAACAGCCGCATCACCCATGCCTTGCAAGGGAATAGTAAAAGCCGATTGTAGGACATAAACGGTCAGTCGTTCATTGCCCATGGAAAAGCCTTTCGCATAGCTTCCGTCCCGAACAGCAATAGATAAAGCATCGGTGTTTGATCGCGTTGAGTAAGATCTGTGGAAAAAATTGGAATAATCACTTTGAAACGGGCGACCCACGTCCGCTTCACGAAGGGAGCTGACAACTTCCCAGCGTTTATAATTCTTATAACGGTCTTTGCTATGTATAGGATAAGAGAGCATGAAAATCTCCGTCAAAAAAAGAATAGCGATCCCGCATCTTAAGCGAGTGGTGAGAAGCCCTTCAACATATATTTATGGTTAATAGCCTAAAACGTCAGCTTCCCCATTCGCTCAACCGCCTGTGCCATGCGCTCTTTGGAGACGGTGAGGGCGAAGCGAACATAGCCTTCCCCCGGCTCGCCAAAGCCGCTTCCCGGAGTGGTGACAATGCCCGCTTCTTGCAGCAAAAGTGCAGTGAACTGCGCCGAGGTCATGCCCTTGGGCGTGGCGCACCAGACGTAGAACGTCGCGCGGGGAGGCTCGACCTTCAGCCCCAGTGCTTGCAGACCGCTCACCAGAACATCGCGGCGCTCGGTATAGATCGTTTGCATGGCGGCGATGCTGCTTTGATCGCTGTCCAGCGCGGCGATGCCTGCCTCTTGCACGGCATTGAACGCGCCGGAATCGATGTTGGCTTTGACTTGGCCAAGCCCGTCCAGAATCTCGGCATTACCGATGGCAAAGCCAAGACGCCAGCCTGTCATGTTAAAGGTCTTGGACAGTGAGTGAAACTCAACCCCCACATCACGCGCGCCCGCGACTTCAAGGAAGCTGATCGGACGATAGCCGTCATAGCCCATTTCGCTATACGCTGCATCATGGGCGATGATGATGTCGTGATGCTTGGCAAACGCCACGACTTTCTCAAAGAATGAGGCATCGGCGGTCGCGCCCGTCGGATTGTTGGGATAGTTCAGGAACATAATCTTCGCTTTTTGTGCCACATCCTCAGGGATTGCGTTCAGATCGGGTAGATAATTATTCGCAGCCACAAGCGGCATAAAGTGCGAGACGCCGCCCGCGAAAAGCGTGCCGGAGTGATAGACGGGATAGGCTGGCGTGGGGATGAGCGCCACATCGCCCGCATTCAGGAAGGCGAGCGGAAAATGCGCGATGCCTTCTTTGGAGCCGATAAGCGTGACGACTTCGGTCGCGGGATCAAGCTCAAGGCCAAAGCGGCGCTTGCACCACGCTGCCGCGCTTTTGCGGAACGCGCCCATGCCAGAGTAAGAGGGATATTGGTGATGTTCGGGGTTCTCGGCGGCTTTTTGCAGCGCCTTGACGATAAAAGCGGGTGTCGGTTGATCGGGATCACCAACGCCCAGATTGATCACGTCCACGCCCTTGGCCGCCACTTCGGCCTTGAGCCTATCGATTTCCTTAAACAAATAAGGGGGCAGGGCTTGAAGACGGGCGGCTTTGGGGTGAGGCATGGTAAAAATCCTGTTGCTAGAAAAACGGTGAATTCTTTTTCCATCCTATCATCCGTTTTCTGCTTGGCGAAAGAGGAATAACGTGGTTAAAAATGAAAGGCCTAGGAATAGAGGCCGTGACATTTGATTGAGGAAAGAAATCTGTTAGCATTCCGTTAGCGACTGATTCTAGTCCGTCCGCTTGATAACCCGAAAAGTTTTTCTCCGCTATGTCGCATAAACCAAAGAGAAACAAACAGACGCGGCCAAAAAGTTTTCGGGTTTTCAAGTTGACGTGGTATCTAATGCGTTGATCAAAGGGAAAAGGCGGGCCATGAGCTCTACGACCAAAGACAAGAATTTGACGAATGATATTCTGATTGTCGATGACGAAGCCGACATCGGCCTTTTGATTGAGGGTATCTTGAACGATGAGGGTCTTAAGACCCGTAAGGCGATTAGCGCCGAAAAAGCGCTGGGCGAGATCGCTGCGCGTCGCCCCAATCTGGTGATCCTTGATATTTGGCTGCAAGGCAGCGGCATGGATGGTCTGCAGCTTTTGGACCGTATTGTGCGTGACCATCCCGATGTGCCCGTGATTATGATCAGTGGCCATGGCAATATCGAAACCGCCGTCTCGGCCATTAAGCGCGGCGCGTATGATTTTATCGAGAAACCCTTTAAGGCGGATCGTTTGGTCTTGCAGGTGCGTCACGCGCTGGAGCATGCCCGCCTGAAGCGTGAAAATCAGGTTTTAAAAGTGCGTGCCGGATCGGATATCGAGCTGATCGGCAAATCCAGCGCCATGGCGCAAGTGCGCCAAGTGATCGACCGCGTCGCGCCCACGGGCAGCCGCGTGATGATCATCGGCCCTTCAGGTTCCGGCAAAGAGGTTGTGGCGCGCGCCCTTCATGAACGCTCACGCCGCGTGGCGGGCGCTTTTGTGGTTATTAACTGCGCCGTTTTGCGCCCCGATCAAATCGAGGTTGAGCTGTTCGGCACAGAAGGCGATGCTACAGGGCAAAACCGCAAGGTTGGTTTGTTTGAGCAAGCCCACGGTGGCACACTTTATCTGGATGAAGTCGGCGATATGCCTCTTGAGACGCAGGGCAAGATCGTGCGCGTTTTGCAAGAGCAGGTCTTTTCCCGTGTGGGGGGCAATGCACGTGTTGAGGTTGATGTGCGCGTTGTGGCTTCCAGTAATCAGGATTTGCAAACGCAGATGCAGGCCGGAAAAATTCGGCAAGATTTGTATTATCGCTTAAGCGTTGTGCCGATTGTCATTCCGCCCCTTTCGGATCGGCGTGAAGACATTCCCATGCTTTCGCAACATTTTCTGACACGCGCCGCCGAGGTTTCCGGCCTTGCGCCGCGCACGCTGGGCGAAGATGCCCAAGCGGCACTGCAAGCGTATGCTTGGCCCGGTAACGTTCGCCAGCTCCGCAACGCAATGGAGTGGCTGTTGATCATGGCGCCGGGAGAGGCCGAGGACCTTATTCGCGCCGATCAGTTGCCACCCGACATTACGGCGGCGACGCCCAATGTTTTGAAGTGGGAAAAGGGCGGCGAGATTATGACTCTGCCCTTGCGCGATGCGCGGGAGATGTTCGAGCGCGAGTATCTTTTGGCGCAGGTCACGCGCTTTGGAGGGAACATTTCGCGCACCGCGAATTTTATCGGCATGGAGCGATCGGCCCTGCATCGCAAGCTGAAATTGCTAGGCGTTCATGGTGGTAGCGTACTTGAAGCTCCCGCTGAGATTGTCGATAAGGCGAGCTAATCGCGAACGGTTCTGACGGTTATTCCCTTTGTTTTTATCCTCGAAAGGCGATGCCATGACTCCCCAATCCCAAGACCCCTCGTGCAACACAAAGACGGAAACGAAAGCCCCCTGTTGCTGCTGTTGTCAAGGAAGCGCACGCACTCAGAAAACGATGCTGGTTGTAACTGGCCTTGTTCTTATTGTGCTGGCGTTGGCCTTTCTTTGGAAAGGAGGACATTCTCTTTTTATAGGCATGCAAGATGAGCGTGCCCATAAGGTTTTTAACGCCGCGTTGACAGAAGTCTTTTCGTCGCAGGACGTTTCTCTGGTTCGCAAAGATGGGAAGACTTTTAAAATCAAGGCCGAGATCGCTGCGACGCGTGAGCAACAAGAACAGGGCTTGATGCTTCGTGATCATGTGGAGGAAAGTGAAGGGATGCTTTTTACCTATGTCCAACCTCAGCGCGTTTCTTTCTGGATGAAGAACACACTTATTCCTTTGGATATGCTTTTTATTGGCCCTGACAGCGCCATTATCAAAATAGTCAAAAACGCCACACCGAAAGACGAAACCCCTATTCCCTCGGACGGGTTTGTTCTGTCTGTGCTGGAGTTAAAGGGCGGAGAAGCCGACCGTATGGGGCTAGCCGTTGGCGATAAACTGAAGTGACAGAAGGCGCGACAACAGAAGGTAGTGCATTTATCTTTGCCTACACAACGACGCCGACCTATGAAAAGGCCCGTGAGATTGCGCAGGATGTTGTGGAACGCGGTCTGGCTGCTTGCGCCAACATTATACCCACGATGACATCGGTTTATTGTTGGCAGGGGAAGGTGGAGGAGGCGCAAGAGGTTGTCTTGATTCTCAAAACGGCGCGCGCCCGTTTTGAGGAGCTGTCTGCGCGTATTAAGGCTTTGCACCCCTATGAGTGTCCTTGTATTATCGGATTACCTTTGGCTGCGGGATCGTTGGAGTATCTGAATTGGATGCGTGTCGAAACGGAAGTGGCCTTGTAATGTATCAGGAGATTTTATGACTTATAAGAATCTAAATGAGTTCTTAGGCGAGTCCGCTAAGGTTATGCAAGCGGCAGCGACGTCGTCTATGGAAGAAGCACTTGAGAAGGCCACGGATCTGTGCGTTGACGCTTTAAAAGCGGGCAAGCCTCTTCTTGTGTGCGGCAATGGCGGAAGCGCTTCGGATGCCATGCATATTGCGGGTGAGCTGGTGGCGCGGTTTTTAAAAGAGCGCAAGGGGCTGAATTGCATTTGCCTGTCCTCTAACCCTGCGATGATCACAGCTTGGGCGAACGATTACGATTATGATTCCGTCTTTGCGCGGCAGGTTGAGGCGTACGGGCAAGGTGGCGGCGTCCTTCTGGCGATTAGCACCAGCGGCAATTCGAAGAATGTGTTGCAAGCCGCGCAAAAAGCTAAGGCGATGGGGCTTGCCGTGATCGGCTTAACGGGCGGTGGGGGCGGTAAGCTTGCGCCTTTGTGTGACGTTCTGCTTGATGCGCCCTCGACCTTCACGCCGATGATCCAGCAAGTGCATTTGTGCCTGTATCACTATTTGTGCGAGCAGATCGAAGCGCGGATGATCGGCGCTTAACCCCTCATCAACTTTGCTGATCGAACAGTTTTGTCGATAGGTAGCGCTCGGCGCTATCTGGCAAAAGAGCGACGATAATCTTGCCCGCCATGCTGGGGCGCTTGGCGAGTGTGAGAGCGGCGGCGACCGCCGCGCCCGATGAAATACCAGCCAAAATTCCTTCTTTTTGAGCTAGTTTTTGCGCGGTTTGGATCGCCTCTTCATCGCTGACGGAAACGATTTCATCGACAAGGGCAAGGTCAAGGTTGGCAGGAATAAAATTGGCGCCGATGCCTTGAATTTGATGGGGCTGAAATGTGCCGCCTGATAAAACCGGACTGCCCGCAGGTTCGATGGCAAAAATCTTGATCAAGGGGTTGTGCGCCTTAAGGCCTTCGGCGACGCCTTGCACGGTTCCGCCTGTTCCCACGCCTGCGACAAAAGCGTCAACATGGCCATCCGTGTCTTGCCAAATCTCTTGCGCCGTTGTCGTGCGGTGAATGGCAGGATTGGCGGGATTATCAAACTGTTGAAGCATTACGGCTTTAGGATTGGTTCTGACAATCTCTTGGGCTTTTTCAAGCGCTCCGGCCATGCCGTCTTTGGCGGGGGTTAGAACGATATGGGCACCAAGATGGGCCAGTAACTTGCGTCGCTCGATTGACATATTATCGGGCATCGTGAGCGTTAGGCCATAACCACGGATTGCGGCGATAAAGGCCATCCCAATGCCCGTGTTACCAGAGGTCGCTTCCACCAAAACTGATCCCGCCTTAAGCCGTCCGTCTTTTTCGGCTGCCTCAATCATGCCCAGCGCCGCACGATCCTTGACGGAGGAGAGGGGATTAAAGAATTCCATTTTCGCCAGAACGGCTCCAACGCATCCGGCTTCGGCGGGGAGTTTGTTCAGGCGAACAAGCGGCGTTCCGCCGATGGTTTCCGTTATGTCCGAATAGATTTTCCCGCGTGCGCTGCTCATGCGTCTTTTAGCCGATCAGCTGGCGCTGGTTTCGCGCCAGCTGGTAAGCCAGCGGTTAAACTCTTCGGGCGGCATCGGTTTGGCCATATAGAACCCTTGGGCAAAATCGCAGTTTCGCTCGGCCAGCATGCGCCATGTCCGCACGTCCTCAACCCCCTCGGCGATAACTTTCAGGCCAAGGTTATGGCCCAGATCGATGACCGAGTTGACGATCACGGTGCAGTCGCGGTTGTTGACCATGTCCATGACATAGCTCTTGTCGATTTTCATTTCGCTGAACGGCATGCGTTGCAACTCGCGCAGCGAGGAATGCCCCGTTCCGAAATCATCGATGGACACGCCAATGTTGCGAATGCGCATGCGTAACAGAACGTCCATGGTGCGGGTGACATCGCGCATGGCTTCCGTTTCCGTGACTTCAAGGACAAGTTTTTCTGCCGGAATTTGGTGTTGCGCGCACATCTCGGCGATGCGGTCGGGCAAGCTAAGCTCCAGCAGGGATGAGGCGGTGACGTTGACCGAGACGGTCAAATTTTCTCCGGCATGATGCCACTTGGCAACTTGGTGAATGGCGGTGGTCAGGACATGCTCGGTCATCGGGGGCATAAGGCCCTCTTTGACGATTTCGTCCAGAAACTCGGAAGGCGGCAGAATGCCGCGTGTGGGATGAGCCCAGCGGATAAGGGCTTCGGCCCCTTTGACGCGGCGCGTGGCCAGTTCAATGACGGGCTGATAATAGAGGATAAGCTGCCCCAGCGCTAAGGCTTGCGCGATGTCAGCGCCGACGACGCCCTTGTTATTTCCCGCCGCCAATTGATCAAGCGTGGCGCGTAGGGATTCAATCTCGATAGGTTTTTCCAAAGCGGCGACAACGTCAAGGCCATGCGCGCTGCCAAGGCGGCGGGCACTGTTCAGGACGCGCGTGTCGCTACCGCTCATCAAACAGATTTTCGCGTTCTTCACGCGATCCACAAGGACTCGTAAAAGCTCAACGCCATCCGTTCCCGGCATCATAAGATCCAGCATGATCACGTCAGGCTTAAACTCATCCAGTTTGTCCGCGACCGTGGCGGGCGAGCTGGTGGTGGCGACTTCAAACCCACGGGCTTCGGCAATCTCGGCGATCGTTTCGCAGATATCTTCTTCGTCATCGATGACCAGTAAACGCATTGTCGGTTCCTTGTGCTCAGCCTGCTGTTTCAGGCGGTGGGGCGGGGAGGTGTGATTCGCCTGAGCCTAGTGTGCTCTGGCTTTCGTTTTCCTTCAACAGTTTAGAGAGGGCCTTTTGTACATCGGCAAGGCGATAAGGCTTTTCAATAACAGGTACGGGCGTTTCACTCAAGAAGGCGTTGACATGAGGAGACAGCGTATCGCCCGTTACATAGATGATTTTGTTTAAGTATTGGGGCAGATTTTTCTTAAGTTCCGCATACATTGTCGGGCCATCCATCACGGGCATCCGCAAATCGCTGATAATAACGTCAAAGGGCTTTTTCCTAAGTTTATCGAGGGCAATCGCGCCATTGGCCGCCAAATCAATGTCATGACCTTGGGGATCCAACAAATCCGCCAAGGTTTGGGCAAGCTCCACCTCGTCATCAACAAGAAGGATTGAGAGTTTGCCGTAGGTTGTTTCCTCGTTAGCGGGGGCGGCTTCCTCTGGCAGTTGGTCGAGGGAGGCCACGGGCAATTCGATGGTAAAGGTCGCGCCGCCGCCCTGTGTGTCCTCAAGACGCATCACGCCGCCATGATTTTCGATAATGCTTTGACAAAGGGCTAGCCCGACGCCCGTGCCGCCGACGCTGCCCTTGGTCGTGAAGAACGGTTCAAAGATACGCTTTTGAAGCTCAGCGGGAACACCGGGGCCCGTGTCGATAAAGGATAGGACAATGGGCCCTCCCTCACGCAGGGCGGAGCGAATGGTCAGGTTGCGTGCCCCTTCAAAGTTGCGCATGGCTTGCGCGGCGTTGAGAGCGAGGTTGGTGAAGACTTGGGTTAATTGATCGTCATCGCCGACGATAGAGGGTAAGTTGTCCTCAAGCTCCAGCTTCAGTGTCACGTTTTCGTTACGGAATTGATAGGTGAGCAATTCCAGCGAGGCATGGATAATGTCGTTAAGCGCGACGTTTTTGTGCTCTGGCGCTTTGCGCCGCGCCAAGGAAAGAAAGCTTTTCACGATGCGCGAGCAACGATCCGCGGCCTTAAAGATTTTCTCGGCGCGTGTTTTTGTTTTCTCTTCCTTTTGGTTTTCCATGAGCAGGGTCGTTTGCCCCATAACGACGGACAAAGGATTATTCAGCTCGTGCGCGACGCCAGCCAAAAGACCGCCTAGCGCCGCCATCTTTTCGCTTTGTTGCAACGCTTCTTGCTGCATGGCGATTTTGACTTCCGCTTTCTTGCGTTCGGTCAGGTCATAAAGACCGATGACCATCGCCGCTTCGTTCTGATAGTTGATGCGTCGTGCCGATAACGCGGCGGGCAGGGGGTCGCCATCGCCTCGCGACAGCATCACTTCCTTCATATTGACTTCTTGGCCTGAGGTAATGGCCTCATGAATCTCTTTTCTCTCCAGCGCACGCACTAAAAAGCGGTCTAGCGTATGGCTGATCAACGTGGCATGCGGAAGACCCAGCAGGTTTTCGGCCCCTGGGCTGGCATACAGGATGGCGTTGTCCTGTAGCTTGATGATGAGAACGGGGACTGGGTGGGCCTCGGTAATGCTGCGGAACCGCACCTCGCTGGCGCGAAGGGCTGACTCGCTGCGTTTGCGTTGCGTGACGTCGCCAATCGATCCTACCAGACGCTGGATATGGGTCGAGTTTGTTGGCTTAACAGCCACCATTTTGGTGTGAATCCAATGCATCTCGGCATTGCTGTAGCGCACGCGGTATTCAAAACTTACGGTCGAGGTTCCGGCGGCGTACTTCAGCTTACGCAAAGCTTTCATGATCAAAAGGCGATCCGGCGCATAGACAAGACTGAGCCATTCCTTAAAGCTTTTGGGGCTTAACGGGCGTGGTAGATTGGTGATGCGACGAAATTGTTCCGAGATATAAAAGGTATTGAGGTTTCGATCCCAATCGAAAAGACCTTCGTTGGAGCCTCGCGCCGCTAACGAAAAACGCTCGTTACTGACCTCCAGCGCCTTTTCTTTTTCTTCCTGACGTGTGGCGAATTGTCCGGCAATAACGATGGCGAACATCATCGCCGCAATAGCATATCCCATATACATAAAATTCTTGGCGGTATCCAAACTGTCGATGAGTCCTAAATCATACAGCGGCATGGCCATGGAGCCGACCAAAAAGGCCGTAAAGGCCGTTAAGTGGCTTAGGGCTCCGTTGACTCCCATTTGCAGCGTTATAAGGCCGATGGCCAATGCTAAAGAAACGGACAAGGATCCTAAAGTGGGGAGGATAAAGCGCACATCGCTACTAAGTGAGGCAATAGCCAGAACCAGAATCTGCGTTAGGGCAAAGACGATAAGTGGCGTTTTCATAAAGGGCGTGTTGGTATCGACCTCTAGGAAGGCGTAGGTAAAAAGGAGGCTGAAAAAAAAGGATAGGATCAGGCTATAGTTTTGCAGCAGGCTGACCATGTTGGCGCTGTAGATACCCATAAGTTGAAGCATGGAGTCATTCGTGCTGGCCATATTGATGCCGAGGCAGAGCAAAAGCAGCATCAGAAAGATTTGACTGCGATCACGAATAACAGCCCAAATAAAAAACAGGTACATCGCCGCCGTCATCATCACGCCGATGAAAAGCCCAAAAACAAGATCGGGGGTGTGATTGACAAAAAGGGGCGCAGCCGTTTCCTGTGGAAAAACACTTGGCATTGAGGATTGGAGCGTTTGGGAACTATTCGCAAAAACAGGAGGAATCATAAGAAAAAAAGCCCCCCAAAAGGCAGCCCCAAGCCTTAGGGCGCGCGTCTGTAAAAGGGTGCGCCACAAAGTATTGGGGAGTAGAAGGGTTTTTTTGAGTATAAACACAGATGATAGGCCGTTTTCTAATAGAGCGTTCACTTTATTGTAGAGTTGAACTTGCTAAAAACTTCCTAAGACGCGTCCATTGGAATCAACGCGTTATAAGAATAAAAACTGGCCATCTGTTTAATATCCTGTTAACGTCCCGCCCACCTTTTGGATTCCCCTTTTTTCATTGTTAACGAGGACGTTACGACCATGACCGAGAAACCTGCCCGCATCACCGATGAAGAAGCCCTTGCCCTGCACGCCAATGGTCGCCCTGGTAAGCTTCAGATTATGCCAACCAAGCCGCTGGCCAATGCGCGGGACTTGTCTTTGGCTTATTCGCCGGGCGTGGCGGCTCCTTGCTTAAAGATTCAAGAAGATCCGTCTAAGGCCTATGACTATACGGCCAAGGGAAACATTGTCGCCATCATTTCGAACGGTACGGCTGTTTTGGGCCTTGGCAATCTGGGGGCTCTGGCGGGTAAGCCCGTGATGGAAGGCAAGGCGGTTTTGTTCAAGCGCTTTGCGGATATCGACGGCATTGATCTTGAAGTCGACACCGAAAATGTTGAAGAGTTCATCAACTGCGTGCGTTTTTTGGGGCCTTCCTTCGGTGGCATCAACCTAGAGGACATCAAGGCACCGGAATGCTTTGAGATTGAAAAGCGGTTGGCGGCCATGATGGATATTCCCGTTTTTCATGACGATCAGCATGGTACGGCGATCATCGCCAGCGCTGGCCTTTTGAACGGGCTAGAGCTTACGGGTCGCAAGATCGAGACGACCAAGATGGTGATCAACGGCGCTGGCGCGGCGGCGATTGCCTGCGCCACGTTGTTCAAAAGCATTGGGTTGAAGGCTGAAAACATCATCATGTGTGACACCAAGGGCGTGATTTATAAGGGACGGACGGAGTCCATGAATCCTCATAAAGAAGCCTTTGCTGTTGAGACAACGGCGCGGACGTTGGCCGAGGCTGTTGCGGGCGCGGACGTTTTCCTTGGCCTTTCAGCCAAGGGCGCGATGACGCAGGACATGGTGAAAAGCATGGCGGCCAAGCCCCTTATCTTTGCGATGGCTAACCCCAATCCCGAAATCACGCCCGAAGAAGTCGCCGCTGTTCGTGACGATGCGATTATGGCGACGGGACGTTCGGACTATCCGAACCAGATCAACAACGTCCTTGGTTTTCCCTATATTTTCCGTGGAGCGCTGGACGTTCGCGCCTCATGCGTCAATCAGGAGATGAAGATTGCGGCGGTCAAAGCCATCGCGGCGCTAGCGCACGAAGAAGTGCCCGCCGAGGTAAAGGCGGCCTATGAAGGGCGTGATCTTGTTTTTGGGGCTGGTTACATCATCCCGACGCCGTTCGATCCCCGCATGATGACGCGTGTGCCACCCGCCGTGGCGCAGGCCGCCATGGACACCAAGGTTGCGCGTAAGCCTTTGACCGATATGAATGCCTATATAAAGGTTTTAGAGGCTCGTCAGCGCGGTTAACCCAATCGTAACGCTCTTGGCCGTATACATAATCGGTTATATTTCCGAGGGAACCTCCCTCGGTTTGCGGTAAGGACGTTTGTTTCATGGGTTTAGTAACGCAGGAAGAGCTTGAGCCTATGCTTGGGCTGCATGAGCGGTTCTTGAAGGGGCTTAACAACTCCCATCGCCTTGATTTGACGATGGCGCACGCGCGCAATCTTGACTTCTCCAAACGTCTCCTCAGTGAGGGCGACTTTGTCGGCTCGATCATGGATGGCAGTTGTTTTGCGGAAAGCACCGTGCAACGCGCCAACTTTTTTGGGGCGAACCTAAACCGCTGTGATTTCCAGAAGGCTGATTTGATACAGGCGGATTTGCGCGGGGCGCATATGCGGGCCGCTGACTTTACCGGTGCGATCCTGACCGAGGCCAATTTTGGGGAAGGCTCGCTTTTGCAACGCGGCGGTGACGGGGACATCGCCCCCGTTCACGATCAAGGCAGCCAAAAGTCACGTATGAAGGATACAGTCTTTCGTCATGCCTCGGCTGAGCGCGCACGTTTTTCTAGCGCTGTGGCGCTTTCAACGGATCTTAGCTTTGCCAACTTTCGCGGCGCGAAACTGTCGGGCGTAAACTTTGCAGGCAGCAATCTGCGCGGTGTTTCCTTTTCCCAGGCGGATTTGAGTAACTGCGATTTTTCGGGAACCAACATGAACTCGGTTATTCTCAGCGGCGCGATCCTTAAGGGCGCGACGTTTGAGAAGGCTGACCTAACCGCCAGCGTCATCGATATGAGCGATTATTCGCATGTTTCCGTGATGACGGATAAACTGCCTCGCAATCTGGAGCATTTGGATATCGAGATTCAAGAAATCCTTTCCAATCATCATTTATGGATTAGCTCAATCGGTAGGCAGGGGGCTCAAGCCGATCTGTCGGGTGTCAATTTGGCCTCGGCGGTATTGAATGGCGTTCAGTTGCAAGCCGCTAATTTGAAGAATGCGCTGCTGCGCCACGCGTCTTTTAATAGCGGGACGTTTTCTATGGCCGATTTGTCAGGCTGCAACGCTGCTGGCGCACAATTCCTTAAAGCGGATTGTCGTGGCATCAACTTTTGCGAAGCGGCTTTGGAAGAGATCGATATGCGTGAGGCCAATTGTTCGCCCATGTCGATTATGACGGGTTTTTCAGGCTCGCGTCCTGTCAGTTGGCCTGCTAATTTTTCACAATGCAGCCTTCGGTACAGTAAAATGAATGGGGCCAACTTGAGCTTTGGCAACTTTGAAGGGGCTCTCCTCACGCATGCTGATTTGCGCGATGCCAATCTTGAGGAAGCGAACTTGGTCGATGCCGATCTAACAGGCGCAGATTTGCGTGGCGCCAATTTGAATAAGGCAGATACGCGCGGCGCTATAGGTTTATGAGGGAATTTCGATGGCAAACAAATATCTAAAACCGATGCTGGACACGGGAAGCCCCCGTGTTTTCAACTGCAATGAAATGTCGCGCCGCGTTCTGGCAGTCAACCCAGAGGCGGCCCTTTTCTTTCGCAACAAAGCGCTCAATCAAATTGTTTTGATTAAAGATGCAGTGCCCGAAAACGAACGCGTTGCAGGCATGGTTGCGGTCGGGATGAAGCTTTATTTCCCTTTTAACCAGAACGACATTTATGAAGGTGGACGCACCATTTTTCTGCATAGCAAAGGCGTGGAAAGCGCCATCACGGATTATTGTGGCGAAGGAGCCGTGACGCCTGACTCGCTTGCCCATGATATGAAGATGCTGTCGATTTTGAATCATATTCCTTCTTTGGATCCTTTCTTGATGAAGGATGTTTTTTTGCGCGAGGGCATGACAATTGACGAGGCTTATTTCGAGGTAAGCGCCGAGATGTGGGCTGAAATCGAACTCTTCATGCTTCAAAAGTTTGAGCCGTTGATCATGGCCGCTTTTCCTGAGGCCCAGTCGTCGGATGAGAAGGCGCGTTTACTGATCGACAAGATTTGGGAAGCACGTGACCTTGAGGCGTTGATGCCGCTTATTGAAGGCTTCCGTCTTCCTAAAGAACGTGCTTTGGATATTTTTGCGTCGTGGAAGGGCATTGTTTATTACACCTATCAATATGCGCGGGAGCAGCCTCACTTTGTTGAGCTTTTGAAATGGGTCAAAGATAATGAGACTCTTCCCGCTGGTCTGACGGCTGCCGAGATCAAAGATTTTACAACCATGATGACGATGATCCGCGACCAACTGCGAACGGAGTGGCAAAAGACGGATCAGATCGTAAAGGACTATCAGACCAGCTATGACAAGATGTTTAAGGACAGGACGGGCTCGGCGGATTTCTTGGCCTTTTTGAAAAACAGCGACAAGATTTATTGGGAAATCGGCAACTGCCTTGGCAAGGTCGACCACGCCCTTTATTGCTGGGATGTTATGTCGTCCCGTTATAATGATCGCAAAACGCCGTGGCCCGCTAGTCAGGAAATCTTTCGTTTGTTGGCTCAAGTCTTGGAGCCGGAGAAGAAACAAACAACCAGCGCGGCATGGACGTGACGACCGAACTTTTGATGCCGGCCGGCTCGCTGGAAAAGCTGAAGGTTGCCATTCTTTATGGGGCCGATGCCGTTTATATGGGCACGCCCGACCTGTCGCTGCGCACGCGATCCAATTTTACATTACAGGATGTGGTTGAGGGCGTGGCGTTTGCGCATGCTCATGGCAAACGCGCCTATCTGACGCTCAACCTGTTTGCGCATAACCACGATGTTGAAAAATTGCCGGACTATGTGGAAACGATCCGCAAGGTTGCCCCCGATGGCGTCATTGTCGCGGATCCGGGAGTGTTCCAGTTTGTCCGCAAGAACGCGCCAGATCTAGAGATTCATATCTCGACCCAAGCGAATGTTTGCTCAGCGGCAGCGGTTACGTTTTGGCAAGAGATGGGCGCAAGCCTTGTCGTGCTGGCGCGTGAGGTGTCGTTTGCCGAGCTTAAGGAAATCCGCGCTGCGTGCCCCGATGTGAAGTTGGAAGCCTTTGTCCACGGCGCGATGTGCATGACCTATTCGGGGCGTTGTTTGCTGTCGAACTATTTGGCCGAACGCGGCGCGAACCAAGGCAACTGCGCCAATTCCTGCCGTTGGCATTACAAGGTGCGAATGCGCCTGAAGGACGGCACGCTCAAAGAGCTGGAGTTGAACGAACAGACGCGTGAGCTGTTTGATTTCTTCTTGGTCGAAGAGCAGCGGCCCGATGAGTTTTTAGAAATCGAAGAGAACGAGCGCGGATCGTACATCCTCAACAGCAAGGATTTGTGCTTGATGCCGCGCCTTGACGAGATTTTGGCGATAGGTATCGATTCCTTGAAGGTCGAAGGGCGCAACCGCAGCGCTTATTACGCCGCCGTGACCGCTCGTGCTTATCGCATGGCGATAGACGCGTGGCGGCGCGATCCAGAAGGCTGGCGGCCTGATGACTATATGCGTGGGCTTTTGACGCTGCCGACGCGTGGTTATTCCTTGGCGTTTCATGAAGGCCGCCTCAGCCATCACGCGCATAACTATGAGGACACGCACACGCTGTCCGCGTGGGACTACGCGGGAATCGTGGTCGAGGTAACAGACGACGCCTTTATTTTGGACATTAAAAACAGGCTCTCGCAAGGTGATGTTTTAGAGTTTATTCCTCCCGATGCGGGCGAGCCTTTGTTGCTGCGCATTTATGAGTTTGAGGATATCGCTCATCGTCGCACGACGCATGAGGAAGGCATCCACGCGGGGCAAAAACCGCGCCTGCGGATTCCGTTCTCGTGGTTCCATGAAGAGGACGCCGAGGTAATCAAAAAGCGCTTTCCGCCCTACACAATCGTGCGCAAGGAACGCGCCTTAAGCGAGGATGAAGTGGCGCGTCTTAAGTTGGATAAGGTCGCCTCACAGGTGGAGGTGGGCCGCGCCAACGAAGAGGAATATCAGACGAAGCGCGACGCGCTTGTCGAGGCGTTGCAGGAGACGAACAGCGGCAAGACGTTCCGCTCGCCGCGTTTGGGCGTTGAGGGCTGCTGCGGGCGTGGCTGTAACGGCTGCCAGCATTTCTGGCATGATGAGCGCTTTGCCAAAGCCCGCGATCTTCTCCGCACAAAGAAGCAAGGCGTTTTGCTAAGCGGGGAAGAAGCGAAAATGCCCGAAAAAGGGCTTTAAACGTCAAATTCCTCGCAAACAGGCAAAGTATGCTATAGAAAGGGGCTTGCCCTGTGGTTTCTTTGAGTTTTTTGACAATGAAAAAAATGTTTTCTATCGCTATCGCTGGCCGTCCTAACGTCGGCAAGTCGACTTTGTTCAATCGCCTGATTGGCAAGGCCATGGCGATTATCGATGATCAACCCGGTGTCACGCGCGACTGGCGCGATGGCGAGGGCAAGCTGTTCGACTTGCGCTTTATGCTTTATGACACCGCTGGCCTAGAGGATATGAGGCCGCGTGGCAGCATCGCGGCGCGAACGGCGCAACGCACGAAAGAGGCCATGGCGCGGGTCGACGTCATCATGATGATGGTGGATGGTCGCGCAGGGCTGACAAATGATGATATTTTTATCGCGCGTGAAATCCGCAAGGCGGATCGTCCCATTATCGTGCTGGTCAATAAATGCGAAAGCACGAAGGTGACGGTTGGCTTTAACGAAGCGCTGACGCTGGGCTTTGATCGTGTGATCGCGATCTCGGCCAAGCATGGCGAGGGTCTTGGCGACGTGTATGACGCGCTAAAGGATCTGGCGCCGGAGTCAGCCTTTGAACCTGAGGAGGATGAGGCCACGCCGGACGAAAGTGAAATGCGCCTGCATCTTGCGATTACGGGGCGTCCCAACGCGGGCAAGTCCACGCTCGCCAATCAATTGTTGGGCGAGGAGCGTATGCTCACGGGCCCCGAACCCGGATTGACGCGTGATGCCATTCATATGGAGTTCGCCTATCGCGGCCAGCCTATCCGCCTTGTGGATACGGCGGGTATTCGTCGCCGCTCGCGCATTGATGAGAAGCTGGAGAAAATGAGCGTGCAGGAATCCTTGCGCTCTATCCGTCTTGCGCATGTCGTGATTTTGATGATCGATGCCGATATGCCCTTTGATAAGCAGGATTACACGATCGCGCAGCATGTGGCCGAAGAGGGGCGCGGCCTTGTGATCGCGATCAACAAGTGGGACACGGTCACGGAAAAGACCGCGACGCTTCGCATGATCCAAGCGAAGGTCGAAGCCTCTCTCGCGCAGCTTTCCGGCGTGCCGATTGTGCCGATGTCAGCCTTAAAGGGCGACGGGTTGAACGCTTTGATGAAGGCCGTGTTCCAAGTCTATGAAACATGGAACAAACGCGTCTCGACGGGGCAACTCAACCGCTGGTTTGCGGGCATGCTTGCCGACCATCCGCCTCCCATCGTTGGTGGTGGTCGCGTCAAGCCGCGCTATATCACACAGATGAAGGGGAGGCCTCCCACCTTTGGCATGTGGGGCAATAAGCTGGACAAGCTGCCCGAAAGCTACCTTCGCTTCCTGACGAACGGCCTTCGTCGCGCCTTTGATTTCCAAGGCGTGCCCATTCGCTGGGATCTGAAAAAGGGCGAGAATCCCTATGATAAGAGTTAGCCGCGATGAGCCTTCCGTTTCCTCAAGCCGTTGTCTTTGATTGGGACAATACGCTGATTGATAATTGGGACGCGATCACCGAGGCGCTGAACAAAGTCCGCGCCATGAGCGGCCTTGAAACATGGACGACTCCTGAGGCACGGGTGAAGTCTGCGAGGCCCATGCGCGTTAGTTTCCCCGAATGGTTCGGCGATGCGTGGGAGGCGCGGCGCGATATTTTTTATGCGCATTTTGAATCTGTTCATATCGAAAGGCTGAAGGTCATGGCGGGCGCGCCAGAGCTTTTGGCGTGGCTAGAGGCGCAAAAGATTCCGGCGTTTATCGTCAGCACGAAGAAGAATACTTTGCTGAATAAGGAAATTGATCATCTGGGGTGGCGGCACTATTTTAAGGGTATCGTCGGGGCGCTGGATTGTCCGCGTGATAAGCCCGACAGGATGCCCATCGATCACGCGCTTGCGGCAGCGGGTTTGAAGGCGGATGATCCCGCCAACTGGCTGGTGGGGGATACCCATGCGGATGTTGAGTGTGCCTTGCGCAGCGGTTGTACGCCGGTTCTGATCGGTGATCCGGCCTATGCCGCTAGCCTTGGCATCCGCGCCTCTTTCCCCGATTGCCACGCGCTAAGAAAGTGGCTGGAGGATGCAAGGTGCTTGTGATGGATTTCTGAAAGTAATAAATATAAAAAATTAACCAACATTATTAACGGGTTGTCAACTTATGCTATGAGAGAATGTCTCAACGAAACGAATTTGATCACGTTTTTATTTGGCGAAAGGATAAAAAATGCTAACATCGGCTCATAGCTATCCGCCCTTTTTAAATAGGGGCACTTTTATGGATGTGACTGGAGCCATGTCAACGACAACACCTAAGAAACGCGTTTACGTTCCCCGCGAGCTTTCCCTACCAGAGGGAAGCACGATCTTTGGTTTTGCCTTAGACGAGGTTCCTGATTTAACGGTTGATGATATTGTTAAAAGAGCAGTGAAAATAGGGGCTAAGCCCACTCAATATGATTGGCATTTGCTTGTAAGGTATGGGTTTGATCCTGAAATGCCAAAAAAGCCGCAAGGCGGAGATTCTTTGCTCCATTACAAAACAAACGCTCTCTAACTAATTTCCCGCGCTCGTTTTCTATCATTAATTTTAACGGATGGTTTTTATGACTCATAATGCCTCCCCTCTAGAAAAGCCCAATTGTAATCATGACCGTGCCCAGTTGGCGGCGGCAGCGATCAACGTTTTTTGTCCTGTCGGCAATAAAGAAAAATATCGTGGTAATGCGTTCATGGATTTTATATGGGACTATGATCATTTGCCATATTTTACACTTGAACATGGTCTTTCTGAATTAAAAAGTTCTGGGTATGTTGCTGCCCGTCTTCAGAACGCAAAGATGGATTGTAAATCTGAAAACATGTTTGAACTTGGTCTTTTGCAAATTCATCATAGACTTGGCACAATCGAAACCGTTGCCAAGGATCATAGAGGACTTAGTGGTGTTCAGAACATTCGATTGTCCAAAATGGCGAAAGAACTGGCAGAGGCTAATCGCAGCTTGAAAGCAACTCAAAAAGAGCTTCAAGCAACCAAAGATGAACTTATCAAATCCAAGAAAACCGCCAGAAGGAGATTCTGGGCGGGTGCGGCGCTTTCTGTAACAGGCATTGTTATTGGGGCTGCTATAAAATTTGGCGCTTTCGATAAAGTGGAAAAAAAGGTTGAAGATTTATTCCGTGACGGGCCGCAAAAAGAACATACCCTGAAAGAGCAGCCTTCGCCGACCCTTCCTTTGACGGGGGAGGTTCAGCGTTTTGCGTTGCCGCCTGTTCGCTCGCTCAGAAAAGACAGGGCGATGACAAGCCTGTTTTGCTAGAGAGCAAATCCCGCCGTCCCTCAAAGTGTGAAGACGCTTATAACGGCAGTTTTTCTTCCCAATGGCATTAAGTCGCCAGCCGTGATAACCTTGCTTGACGGTTTATCGTTTTTATAAGGCCTGAAAGCGTGAGCAAAAAACAATTTGAAGAGACGGATCAATCCTTGGACGTTGATGGCGTGCGCCACGGCGTGAGGGCGCTTGTGCTTAAGCCGGTTTTGCGGGTTGAGACTTCCGCCAAAGGAACAACGCGCCAAGTTGCCATGATCCTTGAAGAGGCCGTAGCGCTGGCGCAGGCCATTGATTTAGAGGTTGTCGAGGCTCAATCGTTTAATCTGAACCGTCCGACGCCCGCCACGCTTTTGGGCAGCGGGTTGGTGGAGGAATACGCCGCGCTGATCAAGGAAAGCGAGATTGACCTTGTGGTTGTTGATCATGCGCTATCGCCCGTGCAGCAGCGCAACCTTGAAAAAGCATTTGCCTGCAAGGTCATTGATCGCACCGGCTTGATCTTAGAGATTTTCGGCGCCCGCGCCCGCACGAAGGAAGGCAAGCTGCAGGTTGAGCTGGCGGCGCTATCCTATCAAAAATCGCGTCTTGTGCGCTCATGGACTCACCTTGAGCGGCAGCGCGGCGGCTTTGGCTTTATGGGCGGCCCTGGTGAATCGCAGTTAGAGATTGACCGGCGGCTGATTACGCAGCGCATTGTCAAACTGAAGGACGAGCTTGATCAGGTGCGGCGCACGCGCGGCCTTGGGCGCGAGGCGCGGCAGAAGGCCGAGCATCCGACCATCGCGCTTGTGGGCTATACCAACGCGGGCAAATCGACGTTGTTCAATCGCCTGACGGCCTCGGACGTGATGGCCAAGGATATGCTGTTCGCGACGCTGGACACCTCTATGCGCGGGCTGAAGCTGCCCAGCGGGCGACAGGTGATCATGTCCGACACGGTTGGCTTTATATCGGATTTGCCGACGCACTTGATTGACGCCTTTCGCGCAACGCTAGAGGAAGTGCAGTTCGCCGACGTGATCCTTCATATTCGCGATGTGACCCATCCCGAAGCGCGATCGCAAAAAGAAGCTGTCGAACAGATCCTCGCCGATTTGGGGATTGAGGAGGACGATGCTCGTTTGATCGAGGTGATGAATAAGGCCGATTTGCTTGACCCCGATGAGCGCGACAATTTGCGCGACTTCGCGCAGCGCCAGTCGTGGGATAGCCAGAACGCGCTTATCTTGGAGGGCGTAAATCCACAGGCGCGGGGCGGCGTTGTGGCCGTGTCGGCGCTCACGGGCGAGGGGATTGATGCTCTCCTTGCGTTGCTTGAAGAGCAGTTGGCGGCGCGGACGAAAGTGTATGATATAGACTTGCCGCTCAGCGAAGGCGCGGCGTTCGCATGGCTTTATGGGCATGGGCGCGTTATTGAAAAGCAGGACAAGCGCGCCAAAGTGCTGCTAAAAGTTACTTTAGAACCGGCTGATTTCGGAAGGTTTATCAGCAAGTTTGGGAAGATTGCTCATGTTAAAGATAAAGAGTGATGAGGTTGAAAAAGCCATTGTCGACGTTGCCGATCAATTCATCGTGCCGCGCTTTCGCAACCTGAAAGCGGGGGAGATTCACTTCAAAGGCGAGGACGACCCCTATACAATTGCCGACAAAGAGGCCGAATTAGCCCTGTCAGAGCGCCTTTTGGCCCTGTTACCCCCCTCAAAAGTGGTGGGAGAGGAGGCTTTCGCCTCTGATTCGGGTCTTTTGGGGCATTTTTCTGGCGATTCGCCCGTCTGGATCATCGATCCGGTGGATGGAACCAAGGCTTTTATAGCTGGTGAGCCGGTTTATGGCGTCATTGTTGCCCTGACGGAACAAAATCAAACGATTGCGGCATGGCTTTATGATCCGACCTCAAGAGAGTTCATCACGGCGGAAAAAGGCGCTGGCGCGTATTACAAGGGGCAGCGCCTTAGCGTTCTGCCGCCTGCTCCTATCGCGCAGATGTCGGGCGTTATCGGGGCGCGGATCATCGATGCTTTCCATGCGTGCGCGGAAAACGCACCCACCGAGAAGCCAACCTTTCACCGGATGCTGTCATCGTGTCATGACTATGCCCGCCTTGTGGTGGGGGGGCCGCATTTTTCGCGGCGGACGACGCAGGCTCATTTTCATACGTGGTTGAACAGCTGCACGCCTTGGGACTGCGCGGCGGGGATTTTGATTCATGGCGAGGCGGGCGGCCACACGGCGCATTGGAACGGCGATCCGTTCCAGCCCTCGCATTATCAGCGCGGCCTCCTCAGCGCCCCCGACCCCGATAGCTGGCACGCCTTGCGAGGCTGGATTTCCCAGTTTTGTGAAATGCCGGAATAGGGGCTACTACATCGCGCCCGCTTCGGCCCACTTGCGCTGCCAACGGCGGTTGAAGACATAGAGGGCGGCCGCCAGCGCGGCGAGTGCCAGCAAATAGACCCTTACATTCACAAACATGATCGGGACGAAAACGATAATGCCGATGGCGCGTCCCGTTGCCATGTAAACCTCGCTCCACATCATCGTGGCATAGCTTTGCATTTCGTAAAGGCCAGAGGCTAAAGCCCCATTGGAAAAGTTCATACCAATGCCATAGAGGATAAGAAAGGCGAGAAAGACAAGACTAAGCGATGGGTCTATCGCTAGGATAAGCATTGCAACGCCGATAAAACCAAGGCCTATCGCATAGCCGTGATGTCTGTGATTATGCGCAATCTTGCCGACAAGCGGGGACAGAAACGCCATAAGGACAAGGCGGGCGATAAGGATCGTCGCCATAATCGTTGGCGAAATCCCGACCAAAAACATCAGGGCGGCAAAGGTGAAGCTAGAGGCTTCGAAGAGGCTTTGCGAGATAATGCGTCGCGCCATATAGGGATTGTCGCGCGCCGTGTCTTTGCATTCCTTGATATAACCTGTGACGGTTTTTTGGCGAACGCAACGCGAGGTCAGCAAGAAACAACCCGTCCCTGTCATAAGGGAGGAAAGGGCGAGGGTGATGGCAACCAGCGGATTGGCTTCTTTCAGATAATGCGCGGCGAATAAAGCCGTCGCCACACCGCTCAACAACATGAAGAATTGCGAAAGCGCGACTTCAAATCCCCGATTGTCTTTGGTCGTGTTTTGAACCATGGCGATGTGATGGGCTGTCCAAAAAGGAGCCAGCACGATGCCTGCGGCAAGGCCTCGCCAAAACGGTTGGGCGGGGGCGATGAGATAGCCCGCGATAGCAGCCATTTGGAAAGCAAAGATAAAGAAGCGCCACTTCATGCCGTCCGCGACGCTAAAGCCCATGTAGAGAAGCGGCCAATAGATAAAACCCGCCAACAAAAGCGCGGGCGCGAAATAGGAGACTAAAGAGCCATACCCGCCCGCGCTTAGGTCATAGGATGAGAAAACATTGACGAGGCCAAAACCGAACACGCCCAAAAATGTGCCCAGAAGGACAAGCGTGCGTTTGATGTCTTTAAACGGATCGAAATAAGTGCGCTTGGCGGCGTGACGAGGTTTGCTCGCGGGCATGATGATAGGTCTTTCAAATAAACTTCGATAAAAGGGGGATAACAGAAAAAGAAAGAATCAAAAAGAGATTTAGAGCCGAACCATTTAATTTCCGTATTTCTCCCGCCGTCCTTGCGAGGAGCCTTGAAAAGGCGACGCGGCAATCCATCTCCTGAAGAAACAAACAAAACCAATGGTGGAAAGTACAGGAGATGGATTGCCGCGCTCCCGTTGGTCGCTCGCAATGACGCGGGATATTATGGAAACTATTCGGTTTGACTATAGAACCTATTCTTCCAAAGCCGACAGGACGAGCGAGAGGCCTTCGATGACGGCTTGGTGGCGGATTTCGTGGCGGTCGCCTTTCAGGTTGCTTTGAACATGGACGTGCCGTCCATCGCGCGTTGCCACGCCAAAAAAGACAAGGCCGACGGGCTTGATCTCTGTGCCGCCATTCGGCCCCGCCACGCCCGTGACGGACAGCGCGATGTCGGCGTGCGAATAGGCCAGCGCTCCGGCGGCCATGTCGTCGGCGATTTCCGCGCTGACCGCGCCAAAGACGTTGAGGCGGTCGGGCAGCACGCCTAGCAAATCTGTTTTGGCGTTGTTGTCATAGGTGACGAAGCCCCGATCAAACGTGGCCGATGCGCCAGAGATGGAAGTCAGCGCCGCCGCAATCAGGCCGCCTGTGCAGGACTCGGCGGTCACGATCTTTTTGCCTTTTTGCGTTCCGGCTTCAATGACCTGAAAGGCGAGGCGTTCGATATCGTCTAACATCCGCATGGCGTGGGCTCCTTTTCGCGATTAGAGTCTTAAGTCATTAGATCAAACACTCTGTTTCGATTTCGTCATCCCCGCGAAAGCGGGGATCCCGTTTTCTTTTTTTCAAAGTTCAACAAGCAGCTATGGTATTAACGGCGATTATGTAAAACAAACTGGATCCCCGCTTTCGCGGGGATGACGCTAAGGGATAACGCGTTGTTGTATGATCTTACTTTCGTTCTCATTAATAGCATCCCTAAATCCTGACTCCTGAATGCTGAATCCTTGGCTTATCCTTCAAACCTTACCGTAGCGATGGCCTGCGCCGCAAGCCCTTCGCCGCGTCCCGTAAAACCAAGGCGCTCGGTCGTTGTGGCCTTCAGGCTCACGCGCCCCTCATTGACTTCCAACAATTCGGCAAGGCGCTTTTGCATCGCGGCGCGGTGAGGATTGAGCTTTGGTTCCTCGCCCATCAAGATCACATCGACATGCGCGATCATCCCGCCGCGCTCGTTGATCATTTGAACGACATGGCGCACGAAAAGGGCGCTGTCCGCGCCTTTCCATTGTGGGTCAGAGGGCGGAAAATGCGTGCCGATATCCCCCGCTGCCATCGTGCCCAGCAGCGCGTCCGTGATGGCGTGAAGGATCACGTCGGCGTCCGAATGGCCTTCCAGTGTTTTCGTGTGAGGGATGGCAAGGCCGCCCAGATGAATCACGTTGCCGTCAATCAGGCGATGCACGTCAAAGCCCATCCCTGTGCGAATGTCGCCAAAGTTTTGGCCGAGCAAACGCGCCGCACGACCCAGATCGTCGGGATTGGTGATTTTCATATTGTCGGGGTTCGAGGGAACGAGGGTCACGCTCATACCTGCTTTCTCCGCCACGGCGGCATCGTCGGTGAGTTGTTGGCCGATGGTGGCCTGATGCGCTTTTAAAATCGCGCCAAAGTGAAAGGCTTGCGGCGTGTGCGCTTGCCACAGGTTCGCGCGGTCGATGGTGTTTACTATTATTTGGTCTGCGACTACTCTGCGGGCGCTGTCGCTCCCGCAACCGTGACTGCAGACGGGCGCGCCCTTCTTCAACGTATCGACAAGCGGCTTGGCGGCAATCGCGCCCTCGGCGCTGTCCAGCGCTTTGCGTACCGCCGTGATCGTCACGGTATCGATAAGCGGTCGTGCCGCATCATGGATCATTACGAAGTCGGGCGGGTTCTCTTGTGCGGCTAGCGCTTCAAGACCAAGGCGCACGCTATCCTGCCTTGTCGCGCCACCATGAACGGGGGAGGGGAGATCAAGCCCCGCCACGGCGCGGTCGTACAGATTGCGGTGCTGCGGGCTGATGACTATCTGCACGTCCGTGATGTGGGGATGGTTCAAAAAGGCAAGGATTGAGCGGCGCAAAATCGGCATACCGCCGATGTCCTGATACTGCTTGGGGATCGGACTGCCAAAACGCGAGCCAGAGCCAGCCGCGACGATCAGCGCTGTTGTACGGGTCATAAGGGATTCTCTTCGTGAACAAAAAGGGGAGTGTAATCATTCCAAGACGAGGAGGAAAGGGGGTTAACCATACAAGGTGCTTTCTCTTTGCGGCTAAGAGCGATAAAATCATTCGATAAGAGTGGAAAAGACAAGGGGGTAGGATGACAGCGCTTGGAAAAGATCCGGAGTCTCGTGTTCACCGGTTTTGGCGTGAGCCTGCGAAGAAGGCGTGTTGTGGTGCAGGCCTTGCGGCGGTAAGCGCGGGCATGATTTGGCAAAGGGAGCCGCTGTGGAAGGCTATTTCATCGGCAACGTCCCTTCCACTGCCTGCGGCTGAGCAGCTCTGGTGGATGGGGGCGATGACCGCCTTGGCGGCGGCGGGCTGCTGTTTTTGGGAGGCTAACCAAGCCTATAAGATTCATAAACGCCGGAAACACGACGTGGCAGACATGGCAAAATACCGCGACGAAAGAAAAATAACATTAACCTAGTTTATTTCCTTGACATAGGGGGACAATTCTGCTATTGACATTGCTACGCGGAGCTTTGCCCCTTTAACATTGCCTCTTTTTTAGGCAAATGCTATTGGGGTTTTTGCTTTTTGAACCCCCGAAAAAATGAATCCTGAATGCTAAATCCTGAATCCTTTGAAGGCCTGACGATGCCTCGACCTCTTGCGCCCATCCAGCTGGGGCGTGAGGTGATTGACGTGCCTGTTATCCTTGCGCCGATGGCAGGCGTGACAGACAGGCCTTTTCGCACGCTGGTGCGGCGGTTCGGCGCGGGCCTTGTGGTGTCCGAGATGATCGCCAGCCAAGCGATGATCCGCCATGTGCGCAAAACGATGCAGATGATCATGCCTGCGGATAAGGACGATATCCTGACGGTGCAACTGGCGGGCAGCGATGTGGCCGTGATGACTGAGGCCGCGAAGCTGAACGCGGATCGCGGCGCGCGGATACTGGATATCAACTTTGGCTGCCCCGCCAAAAAGATCGTGAGCGGTGAGGCGGGTAGCGCTCTGATGAAGGACGAGGTGAAGGCGGCGCGGATTATGGAGGCTCTTGTTAAGGCGGTGTCCATTCCTGTGACTGTCAAGATGCGCCTTGGCTGGAGTCACGAGAATCTGAACGCGCCTCGCCTTGCGAAAATCGCGCAGGAGTCCGGTATTCAGATGGTTACGGTGCATGGCCGCACGCGCCAGCAATTCTATGGCGGGCAAGCGGATTGGGCGGCGATCCGCGCGGTGAAGGAGGCGGTGAGCCTTCCCGTTATTGCGAATGGCGATATTCGTGGGATTGAGGATGTTGTGGAGGCTCTCACGCTTTCCGGCGCGGATGGCGTGATGATTGGGCGCGGCGCCTACGGCAAGCCGTGGCTTTTGCGGCAGTTGATGGATTTTATGACGACGGGGAAGATTTCTCCTGCGCCCGATGCCGCGGCTTTGCGTGCCCTTGTGCTGGCACATTTCGAGGACATGCTGGAGACGTATGGCGAGTATTCGGGCCTGCGGATCGCAAGGAAGCATATGGGGTGGTACAGCAAAGGCATGGTGGACGCGGCGGAGTTTCGCGGCGTGGTCAATCATGCCAGCGAAGCGAGCGAGGCGAGGCGGATGATTGAGGGGTTCTTTTAGGGGTCAGAGTTCAGAGTTCAGAGTTCAGAGTTCAGAGTTCAGAGTTCAGAGTTCAGAGTTCAGAGTTCAGAGTTCAGAGTAAAGAACCTTGATAGTCATTTCTCATGTCCGTCATCCCGCACAGCGGATGGTGCGAAAGCGCCAGACGCGTGATGCGGGATCCACAGAGGACTGGGCAGTGAACGAACGAAAGAGATGGCGGTAAGGAAAACTGGATCCCACGTCCATTTTCTTTCGCCCAAATGGGCGAAGAGAAAATGTCTTGGGATGACGGTAGAAAGAAAGGGGCGAGCATGACGGGATTACACGAAAGCGAGAAAAAGGCTGGATTAGCCGCGTCGGTCGAGCGTCACTTGAGCGCCTATTTCGCGGCGCATGAGGGGGCTTTGCCCGCTTCGGGCCTGTATGATCGCGTCCTGCATGAGATCGAAACGCCGTTGATCGTTCTGGCCCTTGAGGCCTGCGCGGGAAACCAGATTCGCGCTGCCGCTCTTTTGGGCTTGAACCGTAACACGCTTCGCAAGAAGATGTCCGAGCGGGGGATTACCGCCTTGCGGGGCCGAGTCCAAAGACGGCAAAGGGAAGAAGGAAAAAAGATATGATCAGGATCTTTGAAAAAAGCCTTCGCTCTTTGTCCGGTTGGTTTACGCGCCATGGCGTGCGCGACAATCTGGCGCTCTTCTTGTCGATTGCCGCCATCGTTTTGGGCGCATCGACCTATGCCGCTATGACGCGCTCGCCCTTTTTCGGCAGCGATCCGACGACCGTTACCGTTTTGCTGCTGTCGGATTTGGGAGTCATGCTGCTGCTTGGCACGCTTGTCGCGCAACGAATCTGGGTGATCTGGGGCAAGCGGCGCAAGAATATGGCGGCCTCGCGCCTTCATGTGCGGGTTGTGTCGGTTTTCACCATGCTGGCCGCTGCGCCCGCCGTGCTGGTTGCCATGTTCGCGGGTGTGTTCTTTTACTATGGCGTCGAGGCTTGGTTTTCCGACCGCGTCCATACCGCCTTGGATGAATCGCAAGCTGTCGCGCAAGCGTACCTGAAAGAGCATCAGCAGGTTCTTCGCGCCGACGCGATGGCGATGGCGAACGATTTGAACCGTAACGCTGTGCGCTTGGCCGAGGATCCCGTGCGTCTTGCGCAGGCGGTATCGGCACAGGCTTATTTAAGATCGCTGACCGAGGTGATCGTCTTTGATGGGGCAGGGAAGATCCTCGCGCGGTCGGGTTTGACTTTCGCGTTGTCGTTTGAGCCGATCACGGACGAGATGCGCGAGCGCGCCCGTGCGGGCGAAGTGGTATTGGTCGTTAGCGATAACGATGACCGCGTGCGCGCGCTTTTGCGGCTGGATAACTTCGTCGATACCTATTTGTTTGTCGGGCGTCTTGTCGAGCCAAAAGTGCTGGCGCACATGGAAACGACGCAAAAGGCCGTGACCGAGTATAATAATTTAAAGGAGCATAGCTCTGGCATTCGCGTGATGATTACGGTGATTTTTGTTGTCGTCGCGCTTCTGTTGCTGTTGACGGCGGTGTGGTTCGGTTTGAATTTCGCCTCTAGTCTTGTGCGGCCTATCAGTGCACTCATCGGCGCGACGGATCGTGTGCGTCATGGTGATCTAACCGCGCGGGTCGAAGAGACTGAGGATCAAAAGAGCGATGATGAGCTGGCCTTGCTGGGCCGCGCGTTCAACCGCATGACGGGGCAGTTGGAGGGCCAGCGTAGCGAGCTGGTAGAGGCCAACCGTCAGCTTGACCTTCGCCGTCGTTTTACCGAAGCGGTTTTGGAAGGCGTATCGGCGGGCGTGATCGGCCTTGATGCGCAGTTTTGTATCCAGATGATGAACGCACGGGCGATGGAGTTCTTTCAGATTACGAACGATGAGGCTTTGGCGGGGCATCCGTTGAAGGTTATCGCGCCGGAGATTGAGGCTCTTTTGGTCGCTATGCCTCATAGCGCCAAGATGAAGGATGGCGAGGTCGAGATTAAGCGGACGGGCCATTCGCCGCGCACGCTGTTGGTGAGGCTTGCCTCTGAGATGGCAGGTGGTGAGGTGCGCGGCTATGTCGTGACGTTTGATGATGTGACCGAGCTGGTTTTGGCGCAGCGCAAGGCCGCATGGGCCGACGTCGCACGGCGCATCGCTCATGAGATCAAGAATCCGTTGACGCCCATTCAGCTTTCGGCGGAGCGCCTTCGCCGGAAGTACATGAGCGAGATCACGACGGATCCCGAAGTCTTTGCGACCTGCACCGACACGATCATTCGCCATGTGGAGGATATTGGCCGCATGGTGGATGAGTTTTCGGACTTTGCCCGTATGCCTACCCCTGTCATTCGGCGCAATGATGTTCGGGCGCTGTGCAGGCAGATGCTGTTTTTGCAAAGCTCCACGCGGGCGGATATCCGGTACTTCCAAAGCTTGCCGGATGACAAGGTGATGGCCGATTGCGATGAGCGGCAGCTGGCGCAGGCGTTGACCAACCTTTTGAAGAATGCCGCCGAGGCTATCGACGGGCGGCCTTTGCCCAAGGGGGATGAGCGGTTGCCAGCGGGCGAAATTATCCTGACTTTGAGCGTTGAGGACGGCATGATGACGCTTAGCGTCGCAGATAACGGGCGCGGCCTTCCGGTGGAGGAGCGCGAGAAGCTGACGGAGCCGTATGTCACAACGCGCAGTAAGGGGACGGGGCTAGGTCTTGCCATCGTCAAAAAGATTATGGAAGATCATGGCGGTAGCCTGACCTTGCAAGACCGGACAGGTGGCGGCGCGGTGATCGCCCTCACATGGCCGCAGTGGCAGAAGACGGCAAGCAGTGAGGGGGAGGCGGAGGTTTAATGGTTTTTAAGGATTTTGGAGTAGAATGTTTTTAGAAGAGTTTTATTAAGACGCCTCCTTTGGGGCGCTCTAACTTCCTTTCAGGAAAGGCTGCTATCATGAAACGTCTCATTTCTTCTCTTTCTTTAGTCGCGCTTATGGCCTTGTCGAGCGGGGCATATGCCGGTGCGCCTATTCAGATGCTGCCGCCTTTGCAGGATGATCTCACTGGGGCAGGGGGCCAAGCGGATAATTGCTCTTCAGTAACCGATAATAAAGTTCTAACATGGAATGGCTCTACTGCTATCAAGTGTCGAAGTGGTCTTGTGGTTAATAGCACGACGGGTCGTGTGGTCTCGTCAATGGGCTTAAATGTTGGAACGGCTTCCTCTGGGGGAGATTTGTATGTTGGAGCTACCAATGCAGCGAACGAGGGGGCTCAATTAACGTTGGAGGGCGCTGGGACGTACGACACATGGTATCCCGACGTTTTTCAGCACAATTTACGTTTTTTGACAAACTCGGCCAATACCAATCAGGTGCAAATATCTAATATTGGAACTGGCGCGGCGGGATTGTACGTTGAAGGTAATGTTGGGATTGGAACGGCAGCGCCAGCGGCTAAACTGGATGTTGCGGGTGCGGTGAATGCTTCTGGCAGCATGAAAATTGGAGCTGACGCGGCGGCTTGTTCGGCGGCTAAAGCGGGGACGATAAGATGGACGGGCACAGCCTTCCAAGGGTGTAATGGAACGGCGTGGACAAGTATTGGCGGTGGAACCCTGTCCTGCAGCGTGGTGGGGAATTCGGGCGTTGCTCCTCACTATGTGTCGACGGCTACTTGCAATGCCGATGAAACCCTTACAGGTGGGGGCGGGTACATCCCTAATCCTATTGCTAACCGTGGGTTTATTCATCAAACAAATCCAAGTGGACAAAGCTGGATTGTAGATGCTTTCACGTACACTTATGGTGGGGATGTGCCAACAACAGCCTATGCCATTTGCTGTAAGGTTCAGTAAGGGCATCGTTTAGTTTTTTGAACGAAGTGGTGATTGAGGGGGCCGATCCTTTAAATGGGGTCGGCCCTTTTTCTGGAGTGGGTCGTGAGGGCGGAGAGGGATGACGGAAGGGAAGGGGCATTCAGGATTCGGGATTCAGCATTCAGGAAAAGACTGCGGTGCAGTCCTACTCTGAATCCTTATTATACCAACGGCACGATGACGTGACTCATTAAGATAGAAAACAAACGGGATTCCCGCTTGCGCGGGAATGACGGATTTATTTTTAATATCAATCCACAAGCGTCATCCCCGCGAAGGCGGGGATCCCGTTTTCTTATTTTTCTTTGTGGATCAGTTCAAAAGGCGGTTGGTATCACGCTTCCTTTTTCAGGCCCGCTTCTTCGATGGTTTCATCAAGCTCGATGACGTGTTCGTTGATGGCGCTCATCGTCGTGATCAGCTCGTTGATGATCTCGGTCTTTCTGTCTTCGGCTTCGTCGCTGGTGGCGGCGCTCTTGATTTCGTCTGTGGCCTCGCGGATTTTTTTGTCCATGACCACAAGGCGCGTCTCCAGCTGGTCTTTTTGCTGAATGACCAGTTGCGCCAGTTGATCGTGCATGGCCTCGATTTGCACGACGGCCTCATGCCATTGGCCTTGAAGCTCCTTCATGATGTCTTCGGTCTGTTGCAAGATGAGAGCCTTGGTTTCCTGTCCGCCCATCGCGGAATCGGAAGATGCGCTGCCAGCATAAAGTGGCAATTGCGTGAGCGTCGGAACCAGCTGCCCCAGCTGCCCCGCGACGGTTCCCAGCGTACCCGTCAGTTGCCCCAGCATGCCAAGGCGCTGCATGACGCTATCGACTTGCTCGGCGATGGTGGTGAGTTTGGTAAAGCTTTGCGCCGCCCATTGCTCGGTTTTGCCGAAGGTCGTCGTCGCCTGCTGCTCAAAGCGGGTGCTAAGGTCATTAATGGTGTCGCTGAAATGATTGCGTGTGGCCGTCAGCTTTTCTTGCTCGCTCTTAAGGGCTGTGACGGTTTGCGAGAGGGTTGAGGTTGTCGTTGTCGCTTGCTGCGCCATTGTCTGTCCGTGGACGGAAAGCGCTTCGATATGCGTTTCGGCGCTTTGCGCTTGCTGCTGGATTTGAACCTCTAGCCGTTGCATGAGCGCATGGCTCTTTTCTGCCAGCGTTTGCGCGGCGCTGAAGCTCATCTGGCTGTTTTGGTGAACGGTTGCCAACAGCTGGTCGTTGTTCGCGTGCAAATCGGCCAAAAGTGTGCTGATCAGCGTGCCATCGCGGCGCACCTGCGCCGTGGCATCACTCATCGAGCGCTGAGCGGCGTCGAAGCTGGAGACAATGGATTCCATACGATGCGTGGCGGTCACGACTTGCTCGCTCAGGCCCTCATGCCTATCGGCGATGGCATTGACGGCCTGTTCCATCTTTTGGGCGCTGATCTCGGTCCGCGTGGCCAAAGACGCCATGTTTTCTTCGGCATTGATGGTGCTGGCCAGTCTGCTTTCGGCGCGTTCGATGATTTGCTGTAGATGCGTTTCGCCGCGTCCGAGCGTCGCGACGGCATCACTAAAGTTGCTTTTGACGGTTTGTGTCGTGTCGCCCAAAAGCTTGCCGCTGGCTTGAACCAGATTGAGGGCGGCGAACATGCGCTCGCCCATCTGGTTTGTTGCCCCTGCCAGCTGTTGCGTGACTTGCTCGCTGCGCGCGGCACTAGCGTGTAGCGTGCCTTCGGCCTTGACCAGTGTTTGTAGGGATTGCGCGACTTGCGTGCCCGCCAGTTGCGTGACCTCTGCCATATTCTGGATGCGCTCTTGTAACGCGGGGACGAGCTTGCCGATTTGAGCAACGCCTTTTTCTTGCGTCTGGGCAAGGTTGTCGCTGGCGTCAATGAGGGTTCTGGCAAGCGCCTGCATCGTTTCTCCATTTGACGCGCCGCGCTCTTGCAATTGGGTCAGTGTCGCGTTGAGGCGCGAGGTCAGGGACAAAAGCGTCTCCTGTTGCAGACCCATCATGTTGGTGAAGCTAGACGAGCTTTGCTTTGTTGTATCAAGATGATCCGTGAGGTTTTTGATCAAGGATTGGAAGAGAGAGCGTTGCTCACCATCCACTTTAACGCGCACGGGGCCGTCTTCGCCCATAATGGAAAAGTCGGGCATTTGAATAAAGGCAAGGCGCGCCTTTTCAATCATGCGGGCCAGATCGCCAATCGCATCGCGGCGCTCGATGCCCCAGATGGCGGTTTGATCCGAGCCTTTGAGCATGTTGTCGATGCACTGCGTCAGTTTGCCCAAAGGCTCTGCCTGCCGCGTTTTATAGGTGTAATAGAGGCTGCCGCCAAGAAGGGCGGTTATGATCAAACTGCTCCATGTCATGAGCATAAGCGCGAGGCTCCAAAGCTTGATCGAGTCCTGCGCCGTTTTCCGTTGCGTGGCCGCTGCTGTTTGCAAGCGCGAGTCGAGCGTCGTCAGGGCACTGGTGGCCGTCAGGAGATCGGCGTTGGTCAGGCCGTTGCTCATGGCGTCGTTCTGATCGGCCTTGGCAATGAGCGAGGCAAAGATATCGAGGATAGCTTTGATGTCGCGGCGCGTGGCGGCGGGCGCTTTGTCAGCAAGGCGCATCGAGGCTTCTTGCGCGGTTTTAAAGTTCATGCGCATGTCGGCCAGTGCGGCGCGGTCGCCGTTGTTCATATAGGTTTGCGCAGAACCCAGAAAGCCGCTGTAGCCTAGCGCGACGATAGTTTTCTCATACGTTTCTTGATCGGGGGTGAAGGCGGAATCCGGCGCGGCCAGCGTGGTTTCGTAGCGATCCAGTTGATATTTGACATAGCCTGTGCCCGCCATCGCGGCCAGACAAAGCCCCATAAACGCAACAAGAATCAGGGAAGAAAACGAGCCGGAGGAAGAGGAGACTTCATGGGTCATGGGGCACTCACCAACGAGGAAAAAGACGGTTCTTAAAGAAAGCGCATAAAGTTAACGGATTTTTTCGAATCAGTCAAAGAATTAGTCAAAAAAGTAAGGCGGCTCAAAGAGGTTGGTCGTTTTCCTCATCCGGTGGGTGAGCGGGGCATGGGCCTACAACATAAACTGTTCCCGAATGATGCGCTCCCCTAGATGTTGATCGGGATCGAAGAGAAGGGTGAACGCTGTCTCGCTATCAAGGCTTAAGCGAGCCGAAAGAACGTTATGGATATTTTCCGTTCCGGCTTCGACGCGAACGGGGCGCTTTTCATGTTCGACCACTTTGATGTCGATCACGGCGTTTTGCGGCAAGACGGCATATGACCAGCGGCGCGGGCGAAAGCCGCAGATTGCGGTCATCACCAGTGTATTGGAGTCGAGCGGCATGATGGGGCCTCCCGCCGAATGGTTGTAGGCGGTGCTGCCCGCTGGCGTCGAGATCAGGAGGCCATCGCCGCTATAGCGGTGGATACGCTCAATGCCATCGATGCACACCTGAAGCTTGGCAGACTGCGGAGAGTCGCGCAGGAACGAGATTTCGTTGATGGCCAAGGCTGCGTGGGTCTGGCCGCCTGTCGTCGTGCATTCGACTTTAAGGGGGTGGAGAGTCACGCTTTGGGCGCGTTCAATCCTCTCGATCAGGTTTTGCGGGTTGTAGTCGTTGCACAAAAAGCCAACCGACTGCGTGCGCCTAAGGGCAAAGACCCGTTTGTTGCCATGAAGGGACGCGTGCAGGGTTTTAAGAACCTGACCGTCTCCGCCCATCACGACCAAGGTGTCAGCCTCTTCGACGGGGACATGGTCGTAGAGCCTTTCAAGATCAAGAAGCGATTCTTGCGCCAAAGGCGTAGGGGAGGCGACAAAGGCGATTTTCATGGCAACCTGATGACTAAAAGAATAGGGATGTTAACCCCTCATTAATGATCAATTAACGGTTGCTGCGCAACTGTAAATGTGAGGGGCGGTCTTTTTTTGTACCATGAGTCGCCGCCCTGTTGAATTATGGGCGCAGAAGGGGATTTTATGCAGATAGACTTGCGTGTTCTTGAGCTTTTGTCCTCGAAGATTTGCCATGATCTGATCAGTCCCGTGAGCGCCATTAACAATGGCGTTGAGCTTATTGAGGATATTGGCGAAACCGTCGTCGATGAGGCCATGAAGCTGATCGCGGATAGCGCCAGCGTTTCCTCGCGCCGCCTCAAGCTCTTTAGGATCGCCTATGGCCGCGCGGGGAGCGAGGAAAGCCTTCCCGTTAAAGATGTTCGCCTTGTGGCGGCGCAGTATTTTGAGGTAGGCAAGATCAAGCTTCATTGGGATGAGGCGCTGGCGCTGTCCGATTTGTCGGAGAAGCGCGGGGCTTTGAAGACGCTTATTAACATGCTTCTTCTAAGCGAGGAGGTCTTGGCCTATGGCGGGACGATTACCTTGCAACGAATCGAGGGGGAGGGCACACTTGGCTGTCGTTTGGAGATTGTCGGAAAGTCGGCGCAGTTATCGCCCTCTTTTGGGGATGCTTTAAACGGCATCACGCCTGTCGAAGACCTCACGCCGCGAACGATCCAGTCCTATATGACGGGCCGATTTGCCTCTACTTTTGACCTGTCTATCCTTCCTTCCTCTCCTTGTCCTGATCAGCTGGATTTGACGCTGCTGGTCAAGGCTCCTGAATACGATAGCGACCGCCCCTTATAAGGGTTTTTTTAAGATTTGTTCACCATGATCACCGCAGAACGATTTTGTTGGTGATTCTGTCTAACTAAAGGGCCTTGAAAATGGATGATCTGTTAAGAGAGTTTTTGACGGAGACTCATGAGAGCATCGCTCAACTTGACGTTGAGTTGGTCAGGCTTGAGCAAAATCCCAACGATCCTTCCTTGATCGGCAGCATTTTTCGGCTGGTTCATACGGTTAAAGGGACGTGCGGCTTTTTGGGGCTGCCCCGTTTGGAAAAAGTTGCCCATTCGGGCGAGAACATTTTAGGCAAATTCCGCGATGGTCAGCTTAAGGTTACGCCGCGCGCTGTGACACTTATTCTGCGCTCTATCGATGCGATCAAATACCTTTTGTCTGTTTTGGAAGAAACGGAAGCCGAAGCTCCTGGCGATGATAGCGTGTTGATTGCCGAATTGGACGCTATGGCCGAAGGGCGAGGGGAAGAATCGTCTGCGCCCGTTGAGGCCGCCGCGCCTCCTGCGATGGAGCCTTCGGCTTCGCCCGTTCAAGAGACAACGCCTCCTGCCGCCGAGGCGGATGCCTTTGGCTTTGTGCCTGTTCGCGCCGAAGATACGGGTCTGAATATGAAGGAGACTAAAATGTCGGAACAACCATCTCAGCAAGCGACCGTTCCCGCCCCGATGGATGCCAAGAAAGATGCTGAACCCGCTGGCGGAGAGGGCGGTATCAAGGAGTCGGCGGTTTCGTCGCAGACGATCCGCGTGAGCGTCGATCAGCTTGAGAATTTGATGGTGATTGCCAGCGAGTTGGTTTTGACCCGTAATCAGCTGAACCAGATTTCCCGCACGCAAAAGGACAATCCTTTTGCCACGTCTTTGCAGCGCTTGAGCCATGTGACCTCGGAGCTGCAAGAGGGTGTGATGAAGACGCGCATGCAGCCGATTGGCAATGCTTGGTCGAAACTGCCGCGTATTATTCGCGATTTGTCTTTGGAGCTAGGCAAAAAGATTGATCTTCAAATGCTGGGGGCAGAAACCGAGCTGGATCGTCAGGTCTTGGAGCTTATTAAGGATCCGTTGACCCATATGGTGCGTAACTCGGCTGATCATGGCATTGAGATTCCGTCGGATCGCGCTATGGCTGGAAAGCCGGAGACGGGCGTTGTTTTGCTGAACGCTTTTCATGAAGGCGGGCATATCATCATCGAGATTTCCGACGATGGGCGCGGCTTATCGATGAACAGGATCAAGGCCAAGATTGTCCAGAACGGGATGGCCAGTGAAAACGAAGTTGCGACGATGAGTGAGCAACAGATTATGCAGTATATTTTTAAGCCTGGTTTTTCTACGGCGACGCAGATTACAGCCGTGTCAGGCCGTGGCGTGGGCATGGACGTTGTCAAAACGAACATTGAGAAAATCGGCGGGACGGTTGATCTTCAATCAACGGAAGGTAAGGGCTCGCGTTTCTTGATTAAGATTCCTTTGACGTTGGCGATTGTCTCGGCTCTCATTGTGGAATGTGCCGGTGAGCGGTTCGCTATTCCCCAAATCAGCGTTGTCGAGCTTGTTCATGCCTCGGCTCATAGTGAGTATAGGGTGGAGCGGATTAACGATACCCCTGTTCTTCGTCTGCGCAATCGTTTGCTGCCGCTTGTTTCTCTGCGCCGTGCGCTTAAGCTCGGCGAAGGCAAAAAAGATGAGGAAATGTCCTTTATCGTTGTGGTTCAGGTCGGTAGCTCAAGCTTCGGCATTATCGTGGACCGCGTATTCGATACGGAAGAAATCGTGGTCAAACCCGTTTCCCCGATCTTGCGTAACATCACCATGTTCTCGGGCAACACCATTTTGGGGGATGGCAGCGTCGTCATGATCCTTGATCCAAACGGCGTTGCGACGCACGCGGGCGAGATTCACACGACAGCGGATTCAACACTGAAGCATCATGCGGCCTCTGGTCATGGGCGCGTTTCGTCCAAACAATCGTTGTTGTTGTTCCGTGCGGGTGGTGAAGCCCCCAAGGCTGTTTCCCTTTCGTTGGTTGCGCGCCTTGAGGAAATTGATCTGACCAGCGTTGAGTATTCGGATGACAAACCCGTTGTGCAGTATCGCGGAAAACTTATGCCCCTCGTGCCGCTTGATGAATCTTTCAAGCTTGGCAAGGAGGGGATGCAGCCTATCTTGGTGTTCAGTGATCATGAGCGCAGCATGGGGCTGATTGTCGATGAAATCATCGATATCATTGAGGATCAGGTTGAGGTCAATGTGGCGGCGCATCATCCCGGATGTCTGGGGAGTGCGATCATCGCGGGGAAGGCCACGGATATTATCGACACGGGCCATTATCTGGCGCAGGCCTACCAAGACTGGTTCGGATCGCAGCAAGACTCTTCCTTTGGGACTGAGCAATTGCACCGTGTCTTGCTTGTGGATGACAGTCCCTTTTTCCGCAACCTATTAACGCCGCTTCTTATGGTGGCTGGGTATACGGTGACAACGGCAGAAAATGCGGCGCAGGCTCTTAAGCTTCGCGAAGAAGGCGAAGAGTTTGATGTGATCGTCAGCGATATTGAAATGCCCGGTATGAATGGTTTTGATTTTGCCGCAGCGGTTCGCAAGGACGGCGGCAAATGGGGCGAGCTTCCCTTCATCGCTTTGTCATCGCATGCTACGCCACGCGATATTGAGCAGGGACGTCGGGCAGGCTTCACGGATTATGTTGCCAAGTTTAACAGAGAGGCCTTGCTCTCAACGCTTCAACAAACTCTCAGCACAATAAGGGTGAACGCATGAGCGAAAACAACCTTCCCGTGAAATCCGATAAACCGCTTCCTGCTGTTGTGGATAGCGCTTCGGGACGTGAGTTTGTGACGATGTATATCGAAGGGCAGCTTTTCGGTATCCCTGTCCTTCAGGTTCAAGATGTTTTGGAGCCACTAAAGATCACGCGTGTTCCTTTGTCGCCACGCGAGGTCGCTGGTTCTTTAAACCTTCGTGGACGCATCGTCACGGCCATTGACGTTCGTACGCGACTTGGACTTTCGCCGCGTGAAGGTAATGTCAAGTGCATGAGCGTTGTCGTGGAGTCAGGTGGTGAGTTTTACAGCCTGATCGTTGACCAAGTTGGAGAAGTGATGACGCTTGCCGCCGCTGAGTTTGAAAAAACGCCCGCCACGCTTGACGACCGTTGGCGCGAAATAGCGGACGGTATTTATAGACTTCAGGAATCCCTTTTGGTGGTTATTGATGTCAAAAGGCTGTTACGTTTAGAAGAATTAACGGCAGCTTAAAGCCGTCTTTACTGGAGCAAACCATGAAGTCATGTCTTCTTGTTGATGATAGTCGCGTTATTCGCAAAGTAGCGAGGCAGATATTTGAGGCGCTCGATTTTGCATGCGAAGAGGCCGAGAATGGCCAAATGGCGTTGGAGGCCTGTCAAAAGGCTATGCCTGATGTCATTTTGTTGGATTGGAACATGCCCGTTATGGATGGGATGGAGTTTTTGCGCGCTTTGCGTAAGATGGCCAACGGGGGCGAATCGGTTGTCGTGTTTTGCACGACAGAGAATGACATGAAGCATATTCAAGACGCTATGGCGAGCGGTGCGAATGAATATATCATGAAGCCTTTTGATGCGGATATTGTGCGCAGCAAGCTTGTTCAGCTGGGGATTGTCGAGGGCTGATTTTTTTGGCTTTGGACGCAAGAAAACAACAAATAAAGAATTCGGTGATTATGGATTATTCTTCGATGACAGGTGATGAGGACGGATGTTCTGATATTTATCAGGTCATGGTTGTAGATGATTCCGCGTTTATTCGCGGTGCGATTACGCGTGCCATTGAAAGCGATCCTAGTTTGCGTGTGGCCGTTTCGGTCAGCAATGGTGAGCAGGCTATCCGTTCTCTTCAACGTGAGGCAGTTGATGTTATCGTTTTGGACATCGAAATGCCTGTTATGGATGGCTTGACGGCGTTGCCCAAGCTTAAGGAAATCGATGGTGCTGTGCAGGTGATTATGGCTTCGACTCTAACACAAAAGAACGCTGAAATTAGTTTGCGTGCCATGTCCTTGGGCGCCACGGACTATATTCCGAAGCCCTCCAGTAGCCATGAGGTCATGGCGGCGGAGTCTTTTCAGCATGACTTAATTGAGAAGGTCAAAGCCTTGGGCGCGCTTGCGCGGCGATCCGGCGTGCGTGAGCATCCTCGCTCGGCCCCCCCGCCCAAAAAGACAGAAGAGGTGGCTAGACCAGCTTCTTCCCCATCAGCAGCCCCCCTCGATCAGGGAAAGCGCGCTGAGAATGTGCGTTTGGTTTCACCTTTCCCTAAACAAGGGCGGCGGGAAGTCGTTTTGCGCAAAGACCCAATCTTGCGCCCAGACGTTTTGGCGATAGGGAGCTCGACAGGCGGGCCTCAAGCGCTTTTTAAGGTGATCAAGGATATGGGGAAGGGGCTTCCTCAGCCAATCGTGATTACGCAGCATATGCCTCCCGCTTTTACAACCATTTTGGCTGAGCACATTGCCCGCCAGTGCGATGTTGTTTGTCAGGAAGCGAAGAACGGCGATATTTTGGTCGCGGGGCATTATTATATAGCGCCCGGTGATTTTCACATGTTGGTGGAGCGCAGGGGCTCGGATGCCATTGTCAAGTTGGTGAAGGATCCGCCAGAAAATTTCTGTCGTCCCTCTGTTGACCCTATGTTGCGTTCTTTAGCTGTTGCGTATGGACGTAATATTCTTGTCGTGATTTTGACGGGCATGGGCGCTGATGGCACAAAGGGTGGGGAAGTTGTCGTTAAGGCCGGTGGTTCCGTTATTGCCCAAGATGAAGCGACAAGCGTTGTGTGGGGCATGCCCGGATCCGTTGCTATGGCTGGCCTTTGCACGGCTCTTTTCCCAGTCGATAAAATTGGTAGTTTTGTTCGCCAGACGGCGATGGGAGCAAGAGCATGAAGCCAGAAGATTTTGATCTGTTCTCAAGCCTTGTGAAGCAGCGGTCAGGCCTCGTTCTGACGAAGGACAAGTCGTACCTGCTTGAATCGCGACTGATTCCTGTCGCCAGAAAATACAATTTAAAGACCCTTGAGGATCTCGCTCAATTGGTTCGTACCAAGCGCGAGGAATCTGTTCTTCACGATATTACGGAAGCCATGACGACCAATGAGTCCTTCTTTTTCCGTGATACGAAACCTTTTGACCAGTTTAAAAAGTTATTGTTGCCTGAGCTTCTACGCACGCGCGCGGCCAAAAAACAGTTTCGTATTTGGTCTTCGGCTTCGTCCAGCGGGCAAGAGGCCTATTCTTTGGCCATGATTTGCGCGGAAGAAGCAGCTAAGCTTCAGGGGTGGAAAGTTGACATCCTTGGAACCGATATTTCGACCGAGATGGTGGAGCGCGCGAAAAGCGGCATTTACTCGCAATTCGAGGTGCAGCGTGGCTTACCGATTGCGCTTTTGATGAAGTGCTTTTCTCAAATCGGCACGGACAAGTGGCAGATCAAGGAAGAGCTTCGCCGCATGGTTCAGTACCGTGAGGGGAACCTTTTGCTGGATTTTGGTCCCATCGGGTCGTTCGATGTTATTTATTGTCGCAATGTTCTTATCTATTTCGACCAACCTACCAAAACGCGTGTTTTAGAGGCGATGAGCCACGTTCTGGCTCCCGATGGCGTGTTGTTCTTGGGCGGCGCGGAAACCGTTTTGGGCATTTCCGACAAATTCAAGCCGTTGGAAAATGAGCGCGGCGTTTATGTTCTGGCAAACCGACCTGACACAGGTATGTTGCCCAAAGGGCGGGGGACGGGTGTGAGTCCACTTGCCGGTTCTTCCTTTTCTGGAACGACAGCTTCCGTTTCTATGTAGATAGGTGTGTTGTTTATAAAAAAAGGGTTGGCTGGCTTATAGCGCCGTGCCAACCCTTTTTATTTGTTTCTACCTGATAGAAATCTAGACGGGTCTTTGTTGAAGCTTGGGGGGCTCTGATCCGGCAGGATCGCGCAGAACATAGCCGCGTCCCCAAACGGTTTCGATGTAATTCTCGCCGTCTGCGGCTTGCGCCAGCTTCTTGCGCAGCTTACAAACAAACACGTCGATGATTTTCAATTCAGGCTCATCCATGCCGCCATAAAGGTGGTTGAGGAACATTTCCTTGGTCAGTGTCGTGCCCTTACGCAGGCTAAGCAACTCAAGAATGCCGTATTCTTTGCCTGTGAGATGAAGAGGGGCTCCGCCGACTTCAACGGTGCGAGCATCAAGATTGACGGTCAGCTTGCCTGTACGAATGACACTGTCCGAATGGCCCTTGCTGCGACGAATAATGGCGTGAATACGCGCGACGAGTTCGCGGCGGTCAAAAGGTTTCGTCAGGTAGTCGTCCGCGCCGAATCCAAGGCCTTTAATCTTGTTATCAAGTTCGGACAGACCGGAAAGAATCAAAATGGGGGTCGTGACCCGTGCGGCGCGAAGGCGGCGCAAGACTTCATACCCGTCGATATCGGGCAACATAAGATCAAGGATGATGATGTCATAATCATAAAGCTTACCAATCTCCAATCCGTCTTCACCAAGATCAGTGGTATCGACGATAAAGCCTTCGGCTTGAAGCATGAGCTCAATGCTCTTGGCGACGGAAGTGTCATCTTCAACAAGGAGAACGCGCATGGTATTGCCTCTTGGGAAAAGGGGGCTTAGGAACATCATCACGATTAACGGTGGGAGTAAAAGGAACCGCGTTAACCATAACTTTCTACCTATTGGTAAAGCAGCTTTAACAAAAAGTAAACATTATTAACAGAGAAATTTGTTAAAAAATTCAGGGTGATCAGTTTTGGGCCCTAAGTCTATTAATGAGAAAACCAAGCTTCCTTCTTGATTTTTGTTCTTTTAAATCATAATGTTAATATGTTGTCGTGGGGGCGGAGCGATGAGCTTGTTTCCTTGTCCCCGTGATTTTTCTTGGAAAAGAGGCTCTTGTGAGACACTTTAAGCCTGTGTTGTTGGGATGCGAAGGCCCTGTTTTAACGGAAGAGGAACGCAGCTTCTTTGCGCGCCTTAATCCTTTTGGCTTTATCCTTTTTCAAAGAAACTGTGTCAATCCCGATCAAGTGAAAGCGTTAACGTGTGCGTTAAGGGCGTGCGTCCAGCAGCCTGCCCTTCCCATTTTTATTGATCAAGAGGGGGGGCGAGTCGCCCGCCTAAAGCCCCCTTATTGGCCATCCTTGCCAGCGATTCGCACAATCGGAAAACTTTATGAAAGGAATCCCGTCCAAGGGCGCGAGGCTATGCGTTTGCATTCTCTTGTAACAGCCAAGATGCTGCGAGCCGTCGGGATCAATGGCAACTGCGCGCCAGTTCTGGACTTATGCCTTGATGGCGCGTCGAGCGCGATTGGTGATCGAGCGCTTAGTGCTTCGCCTCAGACTGTGGCTGATCTGGGGCGCGTGGCAATTGAGGCCTATCTTGCCGAAGGCGTGTATCCCGTCATCAAGCACATGCCGGGCCATGGGCGCGTGCAGGTGGATCCTCATGTTGATCTGCCTTTTGTCGATACAGATGAAGAGACGTTGCAGAAAAATGATTTTGTCCCGTTCAAAAAGCTTCATGACGCGCCGATGGCCATGAATTGTCATGTTGTCTTTCGGGCACTTGATCCTTTGGCGCCAGTTTCTCTTTCGCCGTCCGTTCATGAGCGGATCATACGCGGCGTTCTAGGGTTTCAGGGGCTTCTTATGACGGATGATCTGGCGATGGGTGCTTTAAAAATGCCGCTTGAGCAGCGCGTGCGCGGCGCGCTGGAGGCTGGAGCCGATATAGCTCTTTATTGCACAGGCTCCATGGAGGGGATGCGCACTGTTGAAGAATCGCTGCCAGCTGAAACGTGTGAGGCGACTCTTATGCGATGGGCGCGGGCGCAGGATCATTTGTCAAGGGCGGGCGCGATGAGGTCGGTTGAGGACGAGGCGGCCTTGCGAGCGCGTCTGGCGGCGCTTCTTGATGTGGGCGCAGTTACGCAAGAGGCCTGATCTTGGTGTCGGTCATAATCGCGTTTTTGAATATCGTGCCCGTAATATCCGCGCCTGTGAAATTGGCCGAGCTTAAATCCGCGTCGGTAAAGTCGGCATCGCGGAGCACCGCGTTGGTAAAGTCACTATAGCGGAGATTAGCACCGACAAAACAAGTGTTCAGCGTTCTGTTGCCTTCAAAAAAAAGAGGCTCCATGCGGGCCTTGGTGAATTTGGCGCCCACCATGACGCATTTGCTAAAATTGGTTCCGCGTATGTCCGAGCTTCTAAAGGCGCAATGACGGAAATCACTGTGTTTAAGGTTAGCGGCTTGAAGATTGATGTTCGAAAGATCGTGGCCGTACCAAATTGAATGTTCGGCAAAAAGCATCGTCAAGTTTACCCCTGTTAAGGGCGGGGCGTTGCGCAGGTCAAGGTTGGACAAATTGAGTCTCTTCCCGTCTTCGCCTTGTGTCCTTAGCCAAATTTGATGGAGTTTGAGCATTTCCTCAAGGGGAGCCTCTAACTCGTTCAGCGTATTTCCCATCGGTTGATCCGTCAGGGTTCCCGAAAGATCGACGTTTTCAAGATTAGAAAAGTCCATCATCGTGCCCGTCAGGTTCGCACCCTTAAGACTGACATTCTTCAATTCGCACTGACTAAGATCCGCGCCGGATAGATTGGCTCCGGCCAAATTAGCGCCGTTTAGGTTGCCACGGATGATGGTTGATTTGGACAGGTTCGCGTCTTCGAAATTGGAGTTGATGGCGATGGCACCGGAAAGTTTAACAGAGCCAAGATTGGCCCCGCGCATATCGACGCCGCCTGTGCCTTCTTTCCAAACGTCGCTGTCGCTTGTGAAGGTGAGGCCCTTATCGGGGTCATAGGTGGCATAGGAGCCTTCGCGCAAATCGGCTTCGTTGAGATCGGCATTGGCCATGATCGCGCCGCGCAGGCAAGCGCCGCGTAGATCGGCGCGAACAAGACTAGCATGAGAAAAATTGGCTTTACGAAGGTCGCAGGCATAAAAAACGCAATAGTCCAGTTTGCAGTTTTCAAGATCCGCCTCCACCATAACGGAGCCGGTGAAGTCGGCATTGGACATATCGCTGTCTTTAAAGGAAAGGCCGGATAAATCGTAATGTTGCAAGGCCGCCCGTGCACCATTGGCGCGACCTTTTTTAAAGGCCACATGCTTGGCGATAATGTCGTTCAAGCTCGCTTGATCGATGATTGTCAAAGCATCTGTTGACATAGTGGGGGGTGCCTTAATTCTTTTGTTATTGTTTAACGCCCGTCAAGGGACGGAGCATTTTGCAAAGGCTGCCCTCGCATTGAACAAGCATAGAGGTTGGCATGGGTGTTACATTTTCTCCGACGGTTTTGGGGGCTATACACTCAACGCGATAAAGAGTCGATGAATTGCTTCCCATCTTCTGCTGATAGATTTCAATCTTTTTAGGGGAACAATTGTTCATGCGCGCGACTTCGCGCGCGTCTGCCGGTGCGGCTAAACAATCCGTTCCATAAAGGCTTGTGAGAAGGGAAAGAAGGGCTATTCCTTTCACCACAAGACTATAACGAAAGAATGTTAAGGGGGCGTTACTGATGGGATTCATCGCCGCGATGCTTCAAGTCGTTCAACATATTGTTATTGATAGTCACAGGAAAAGCCTTGCGAATATAAAGGGCATATTCCTCGGCTACGTTTTGGGGCAGGTGGGTGGTTACGTCTTCTACGACTGTTGAGAGGGTCTCCTCTGGCTTCTTGGGGTCAACGGGGACGATGTCCGAGAGCCTTAAGATATAGTGCAAGCCTTGTCCTTCAGCCGTTATGACATCCCCTTTCTTCATCTTGAAAATGGAAGCAATAGCCTGCGCCGGAAGGGTGCGGTCGGGTTCGCTCAGTTGAGAAAGAGGCTTGGAGAGAGTGAGGCTAACCCCCGGATAGGAGGCATAGCTTGTCGCAGTTTTTCCTTCGCGCAGAGCCTTGGCAATATCTTCAGCGGTGGCGGCTGCCTTGATGGATTGTTGTTGCTTGAGCCAGTCAGCGGCGACCTGCGTTTTGGCTTCTTCAAAAGGTTTGGCATGGGTTGGCGTTATTTGGTCATTTCGCACAACATAGTATTTGCCGTGCCCGCCGTCGATGACTTGGCCGGTTTCTCCTTGGCCCAATTCAAAGGCTGCGCGCAACACGGTGTCTTTGTTGGGGATGTCCTTGGCTTCTTTCCCATCAGGCGTGTGACCCGTCTGGTCGAGGGAGGGGAAGCGCTCAAGGCGGAGCTTAAGGGTGTCGGCGCATGTCTCCAGCGATTGGCCGCCCGCAATCATATCATCCATCTTGTTGACGGTGCTGGCAACTTGGTCACCAGCTTGTTCGTCCTGAAGCGTCTTTTTGAGGTCGCTCCGAACCTCATCAAGGGAAGGAGCGCCGCCTGCATGGATTTTCTTACTCTGAAGAACGTGCCATCCAAGAGAGCTTTTGATAGGAGACGAAATCTGTCCCTCTTCAAGCGTAAAGACGGTTGTGTAAAGTTCAGGCAGGATGTTCTTTTCGCTCACCTTGTCCATGGTGACAGGGGTGAGGCCTTTTGCTTTGGCCGTAGCGGTTAGGTTAGAGGCGGTGTGCGCGGCTTCGTAAAAAGCCTTGGCTTTTTCTTCGTCTTGAAAAACGATTTGAACAAGATCACGTGTTTCTGGTCGCATAAGTTCGCTTGCGCGGGACTCATAGGCCGCTTTGATTTGTTCCTCACTCACCTTGATGTCTTTGACGAGGGAGTCGGTCTCAAGGGTGGCCACGGTCACGCCCCGATATTCGGGGACAACATAGCTGCTTTCATGGTCTTTGTAAAAAGCCTGCAGCGCAGCGTCATCAGCCTTTGGCATGTTTTTCAGACTATCGTTGCGCAAGGTTAGAACTTCTAGAATCCTTTTGGCTCCGCGCGCCTGATAAAGCGTGTCGATCATGATCTGGGGAATGGGCCGTTCTGAGGCTATGGACGAAAAAATAAGCTTACGCGCTGTTTCATGACGTTGCGTGTCCAGAAATCCTTGCTCGCTCATGCCCGTTTTATTGAGGAACTGTTGCCAGAGTTGGGTGTTGAAGCTCCCGTCTTTATCGCGAAAATGGTCGTTTTGAGCCAACTGGCTCATCACAAACGCGCTGTTGAGATTCAGACCAAGACGCGCCGCTTCTTGATCAAACAAATCTTCATGGATGATAAGGTGAAGGGTTCTATCCAAAACGCCGATTTGTCTGGCCTGCGTCACGGTAAGGTCAGCGCCAAAAACCTTGCGAGCTTCGGGCATGCCCATTTGAAAGCGTTGTTCAAGGGTTTGAACGGGGATGGCTATCGAACCGACCTTGGCAACTTCCTTCAAGCGGGGATTACCCTTGAATATATCCCCGATGCCCCAAATGCCAAAACTGACAATGAGGAGGAGCATAAGGCTTTTGAAAACCCATGATTTGGCAAGCTCGCGTATCGTTTGAAGCATAAAAAAATCCTCGGTGTTAGTGAAAAGTGATTCCCGATTGCACAGGAACATGATAAAAGCCTATGATCGATACGGCAACAGGATTAAGAAAAAAAGCCGCGACAACGATAACCCAAGGAAACCGCTATGGCCAAAAGACGTAAGCTGATTGTAGGCAATTGGAAAATGAATGCCCGTTTGACGTCGGGTCTGAATTTGGCGCGGGAAGTTGCGGATCGGGCCACGGCTTCGATGCCTTTGACGTTCGATATTGTTCTTTGTCCTCCTGCCACCTTGATCTGGCCGCTTGCCGAGACTCTTATGGGATCGCCCGTTATGTTAGGGGGGCAGGATTGCCATTATGCCAATCATGGGGCCTATACCGGCGATCTAAGCGCGGGGATGCTGGCCGATCTGGGTTGCCGCTATGTTATTTTAGGCCATTCTGAGCGTCGTGCGGCCTATGGCGAGTCGGGCGAGCTTATCGCCAAGAAAGTCACGTCCGCCCAGTTGGCGGGTCTGACGACAATCGTATGCCTTGGGGAAACGCTGGAGCAGAGGGCCAGTGGCGCAACGGAAACAGCCATTGTGCAGCAGCTTTCGGCGTCTTTGCCGGATAAATATCATGCCTCGCAGCTTGTTGTGGCCTATGAGCCTGTGTGGGCGATTGGAACGGGCGAGGTTCCCAGCGTTGAAGAAATCCGCGCCGTTCATAAGCTTATTCGTCGTTCCTTGGGTGTGGCCGGAGAAACGGTTCAGGTGATCTATGGCGGCTCGGTTGTTCCCAGCAATGCTGAAAGCCTCTTGCAAGACGATGATATTGATGGGGTTTTAGTGGGCAGCGCCAGCCTAAACAGCGAGGGTTTTTGGACCATTGCTGATAAAGCGCGGTAAAAGGCTTAAAATAGGGCTTGCCTTCCCCTGTGCGTATCGACTATAGAAGCACCCTCGCTGCCCGCAAGGGCGGAGATTCCTGTCCAAGACTGCGGGCGCTGATAACTCAGCTTAAACTTGCCAGCATAGACGGAATTGATTGTAAGAGCGCCCTTTGCGGATCAGCCGCAGACTTTCGCGCCGTTTCATTCCTTCTTTCCCCTTGGACATGACAGATAAAAAAGTTTTACGCCGCAATCGGTTTTGCGTGCGTCGTTAGGGTTTGAATTTGGTTTTTGAAGGAGGAACTATGATCAATCTAAGCAATAACCGTAAGGGTAAAGAGAAAAAAGTCGGGGCGCTTGCCGACCTGATGGAGTCCGATCTTGTTGTCGTGGCTCATTCGTCGGGCTTGAATGCCGATCAGACGTTGGCCTTGCGCCGCGCTGGTCGCGCCGCTGGCGTGACGATCAAGGTAGAAAAGAACACGCTGGTTAAGCTGGCCATTAAAGACACATCGCTTGCCGGTTTGGATCCTTACATGACAGGCCCAACGGTTCTGCTGTATTCCAAGGATCCTGTGGCTGCGGCGAAGATTTCGGCCGAGTTTTCGAAGAAGAACAAGCAATTCAAAATGGTCGGCGCTGCTTTGGGCGACCAGATTTTGGATGCCAATGGGGCGATGGCTCTGGCAACCTTGCCATCGCTTAATGAGCTTCGCGGTACGCTTGTCGGCTTGCTTCTGGCTCCGGCCACGAAGATCGCCGGCATTCTGCAGGCTCCCGCTGGTCAGCTGGCTCGTGTGGTTTCCGCGCACAGCAAGCAGGCCGCTTAAGGATACAAGAATTCCGCTCTCCCTACGCTAAGGCTGCGGGAGACAAGCGGATAGAAATGCAACAACACTATACTGTTTAACAAAGGAGAGAGTACGATGACCAAGCTAGCGAAGATTGTTGATGAATTGTCGGCCCTGACCGTTATCGAAGCGGCTGAGCTGTCCAAGTTGCTGGAAGAGAAGTGGGGCGTTAGCGCCGCTGCTCCTGTGGCTGTTGCCGCTGCTGCTGGCCCTGCCGCCGCTGCTGCTGAAGAGCAAACCGAGTTCACGCTCGTTCTGGCCGCCGCTGGCGACAAGAAGATTGACGTCATTAAGGAAGTCCGTGCGATCACGGGTCTGGGCCTTAAGGAAGCCAAGGATCTGGTTGAGGGCGCGCCCAAGACCGTCAAGGAAAACGTTGCCAAGGCCGAAGCCGAAAAGTTCAAGAAGCAGCTTGAAGCCGTTGGCGCCAAGGTTGAATTGAAATAAGCGATAAGCTTACTTCAAGAGTTAAAAAAGGCGGGGTTCATCCCCGCCTTTTTTTATGTATATTACGAAGGAGACAGGCCGTCAGGATTGATGCGATGCGCAATTTCGTGCCGACCTGGGTGTCTTAAAGAACCATAAAGCCGCGCGGCGGCATGGACAAAGGACATAAGCGGGCTTGGCATCTTACCCATATCCGCAGGTGCTGTGGCTAGAGAGTTCAACCAAACGCTTCGCGCATGGTGAATCCTGCGTATTTTTTCATGTGCCATGTTCTCCTGCGAAGGTGCTGCATATCCATACAAGGCGGATTTACTGCCGGACTGGTCGGCCCAGAATTTGTTTCCATAATCCGCGTGCCACGGTTCATCGGGGAAAAAGGTAAAACCGACAGAACTCATTATGTTGTAAAGCAGGCGGCGGTTTTGGAGGGCTTCCCTATCTTCAGTGGAAAGCTTGCCTTCTTTTTCAAGTTTCTCTTCAAAATAACGAAGTGAGGTTTTGTGATTGCCGTCTTCATCATCGGCGACTTCATCGAAGGCGACCCCCATGTTCAGCATCTTGCTCTTTTCACGCAAAAGCTGATGTCGCTGCATTTCGATATTATAGATTTCCTGCCAGCGTGATGGATCGGCTGCTATGACTTTCAGTTGCTTTGTAAGAGCCTTCATCCTTTCCCATGCTTCAGGTTCGTCGGGCAAAAACGTGACAATGGTCAAATCGACCGCGCCGCCTGTCATATGGGGTGCGTTGGCGCGAGAGGGTTGTGAAACGTAATGTTGAGTTTCGGTTATGGCCTTTTCTTCGCTGTAATTATGTGGAGCGTCCATCAATTTATTTTTGAAGTATTCGAATAATGATTGCTGCACCTCTTCTGTACGCAACGTGTCCAAAAGTAAGAACGCGCAGCCATCAGGCAGTAGTTTGCTGGCTTTAGCGAGCCGTTTGGCGACGCCCTCCCTCACAAAGCTTGTGATTAAAGCGCCGCCCAGCTTCACTGCGGGCGCGGGTTCGTTTCCCCCACCACTATATGAATAAGGTGATGTTTCACGTTCGCCGTAATAGATTCCGTCTGTAAAGATTTCGGGACAATATGTTTCGCGGTATTCTTCTGTGAAAAGGCCGAGCGGCACTAAAGGCTCATTAAACGCTGCGCCTTGATCGTTAATAGGGGTGTCCCTCCAATCAGAAGATAGGGGCTTTAACAGTGGGATTGGGCTGTTGTAATCTACATGCCGAAAATTCTTCACCCAAAAAACTTTAAACGCGGTAAGCATTCACATTCTCCGCAAAAAATATGATGTTAGTTGTAAGAGTTGTTATACCACTTTTTAGTTACGATTAAATTACTTTCACTCTGCCAAATGGTTAATTTTTGCAAGGAGCCTTTATTTCATGAAACTTTTAAGGGTTGAGGCAAAAGCTGGTATAAACCTTTTGAGAATTATCTAACCCTGATTATAGGAGCGCAGAAATATGGCCGGTACAACGGATGCCGATAAGGGGAGTCTTGAGGGCTCGAAATCTAGAGAGGAAGTAATTGCGGGATTGAAACTTGCTTTGCAAAATGGCTCTAAACCTAAAAAGGAAATAATTGCGGAATGGAGGCGTGCCACGCAATGCACGAAACCAACTGTCGGAGGCACAATCATGTCTTATGCGTTCGGCGGCGTGGTTCTTTTCATGGGGGCGGCCGGTTTTTTGGGGGCGGTAAGTTCTGGCGCTTATGCCGTGCAGGGTCTTATGGACGCTGCGCCAGCAAAAGACGTGCTAGTTGGAGCTGCCATTACGGTTCTTATGGGATGCGGCGGGTATGAGTATTCAAAAATTGGTTTTTCCCTTTGTCGAAAAACAACCGCCATGTGGAAAGCAAGAAACGCTCCTGCCTTGAAGCAAGGATAGGCGTCCCCCCCGCTTTGTATAGTTAAACCGGATAATCATTGTAGTGTCCTGTCGTCATCGCGAGCGACGCAAGGAGCGTGGCGACCTGTCGCGCCGAAGCTGCGAAGCAGCGTAGGGGGATCCATCTCCTATATTTCCCACCATTGACTTTGTTGGCCAATTCAGGAGATGGACTGCCGCGTCGCCTTTACAAGGCTCCTCGCAGTGACGGCAGAAGGCTTTACGAAAGAACGCTTGTTTGCTCGTCCGGCAGAGGCCGCGATGACGTGGCCTTGCGTTGATCAAGAGCGCTGAGCCAAGGCTTTTCGAACGAGGGCCTGCCCAGATGATAGCCTTGCAGCATATCGACGTTCTCATCACGCAGCCATTGCGCGACTTCTTCGTCCTCGATGCCCTCGGCAACCGAGCGTAGGCCAAGGCCGTGAGCCATGGCGATCAGCATACGCACAAGATGCTGCTGTTCGCCGTTTGTCGTAAGGTCGATGATGAGATCGCGGTCGATTTTCATGATCGCAAAATCAAGATCGCGCAGATGGCGGATGGAGGTTGAGCCAGCGCCGAAATCGTCCAACGACACCTCACTGCCCAGACTACGCAGAGCCTCAACAAGGTTTTTCATCTTGGCGATGTCCATCACGGCCGCGGTTTCCGTAATCTCGATGATCAGGCGACGTGCCAGATCGGGATGGGCCGACAGCTTGTTTTTGATGTGATCGGGCCAATGGGGCAGGGCGGCGGTCAGGCCAGAGATATTGACGGCAAGGTGCAACGTATCGCACGCCGCAAGCTCACGCAAAGACAGATCCAGAACATGCTCATCAAACTCTGGCGCCATGCCCATTTGCTCAACGATAGGAATAAACTCGCCCGCCGGAATGGCCGTGCCATCGTCATAGAAAAGGCGTGACAGGACTTCATAGAATAGAATCTCGCCCGTTTTCGCATCCACAACGGGTTGAAAGGCCAGCTTGACGGTGTCGTTTTTTAAGGACTGTTTGACCCGTTCGCAAATATCAAGAACGATGCGGTTTTGTTCGGCGCGGCGCGCGGACTCGCTATAGGTGACGTTTTGCCCGCGTCCTTTTTCACGCGCTTCGGACAGAGCTTGTTCGGCGTGAATCATCATCTCGGTCGCATCGCTTTGCGTGCCCTCAAAGGGGATCGTGCCGACACAAACGGACAGATGCAGGCATGTGCCGCCCGCCGAAAGGGCGTGGTCATGGAAATTAGCCAATATCCGCGTCACCAGCGATTCCATATCGTGCGCCATATTGGGCAGCAGGACGCCGAACATATCGCCCGCCACGCGCCCGACGATGGCGCGTGTGGGGCACAGCTCATTCAAGCGATCCGCAACAGCGCAAATCAAGTGATCGGCGGCCTTGGTTCCCATCGCCTCATTGACAAAGGCGAGCTTATCGATGCCGACCACAAGATAGGCGCTTTGATGGCGGTTCTCGCGCGATATTTTCAGAATCTTTTCGATCAGCGAAAGCATGCAGGCGCGGTTGGGGCGCCCCGTCAGCGGATCGCGGTCGGGACTCGTTACCGCATAGGGGCTTTGCTTTTCCGCATCCTCGATGATGCGTAGCATGCCTTGCTGGCGAATGGCGCGACCCTTTTCGAAGTCGGTCGTGCCGTGTTCTTGAACCCAGATAAAAGAGTTATCCGCAGCGCGTAGGCGATATTCGCGATTAAAGGTTGGTGTGGTGTCATTGAAAATCAAATGGTGATCGTTGGGCAAAACGATGGTCGAAAGCTCTAGTGCATTGATGGGCGGCTGCTCGCGATCATGGCCAAACAATTGCTGCCACGGGCCGCACCAGACGATGCGGTCGGCTTTCAGATCCCACTGATAGGCGATGTGGCCAGAGGCGGAAAGAATGTCGGTCAAAGAGGTAATAGAGGTCACTTCATTCATGATAAAAACAAACTGTCAAATGGTGAAAGGGAAGGGGAGGCCTTCCCTAAAATACAGGGGCAGTCTTAAAATTAGATAAAATTGCCATTTCAAACTTCAAAATCGGGCGAAGTTTCTAAAATCGTTTATTATCAATGGGTTATCATGTGCCCAAATTCGAGTCAGTATTGTTATATTTCAATAAGTTACGGCATTAACTTTGAGCAAAAACAAAAAAGCGGTACATTCCCACGCTCTTGGGGCTGAAAATCGATGTTATTTGACTAAGTCGTTGATAAGCAACGATTTCGGTTTTTTGATCAGGTGCGGGGAAAACGGTTCCTGTTTTATGCCGAGCGAACCGTCAGACGCGAGAGGCCAAGGCCAAAGGCGAAGACCAAAAGCGTGCCGATAAAGCCCGCAAGCCCAGTCGAGAGTCCTTCGGCGGTTATCGCGCTCACCTGATAATCGGGAAACAGGCTATAGGCCCACGTGGTCGCGCTGGCCATAGAGAGGAAGCCTTGATCTGTTGCGATTTTCTCTAGGCCGTCGGGGCTGCCAGAGGCAAAGGGGCTAACCAGCACCGCCAGCGCAAGCGCGACGGCAAGGCCGCCTGCAACCAGCTTACGCATGGATATTTTTTCTGCCGCTTTGGTGTTGCCAAGGAGTGCCCATGCGGGCAGGACGCTTGGGCGCACAGCGGCCACTGTCGCCAGAGCTGCGACGGTGATTGCGGCCTCGCCAACGCCGATGATGGCGTGCGTTTCAACCATAGCGGGGAAGGAAACGGATAGAAGTGTCGTGCCCGACAAGGCCAGCTCAATCGCGCAAGCGGCAGAGGCAAGGACGATTCCGATCCAGCTGGCGGCTCCCGCCGACAGGTAATAGCCAGAAAGACCCTTGGGCATAAAGCGGCGCAGGGTACGCATAAGTGGATACACCATCGCACCACCAATGATCCCCATGTTCATGATGTTGCTGCCCAGCGCGGTGACGCCGCCATCGGCAAAAAAGAAAGCCTGCGTCGTCAGGACAAGCGCCATCATAAGGCAAGCGCTCCATGGCCCCAGAAGAGCCGCGATAGCCACGCCGCCAAGGAAGTGGCCGCTTGTGCCGCCGCCGATGGGGAAGTTGAGCATTTGCGCCGCAAAGACGAACGAGGCCATCATGGCGGCCAGAGTCATCGATGAACCATCGTTGTTTTTAGGAGAGCGCGTGCGCCAGAAAGCCACAGCCAGCGTTGCGGCTGTCGCCACCATCGTGGCGGCATTGACGGGAAGGCTGACGAATCCATCGGGGATATGCATGGCGGAGGATCTCCTGAAAAAAAGGGGGGGGAATCAGGGCAGGAAGCAACCTCTTTATGGTTAATGAAAAAAGGCGAACCCCACAAGGCCAAAATTGAAGGGGTGTGTGTGCGCAAAACGCTGTTAAAGTAAAAAGGTATGGAAAGCACGGAGCTATTTGTGCTATCGCAAGTGAAGCGGCATAGGAAGTATTAGCCCTGCAAAAGTATGTAAGCATAGTGTTTTAACGAAATTTAGGAGAAGATTATGAGTTTAAAAACATTCTTTCAGAGTGCATGGCGTGAGATTTCGGGCGCAAACGATCCAATTCGCATAGCGGCTAAATCTGTGCGCCTTGCGGCAAAAAATAAAGATCAAGAAAAAGCCAGAGAGAATTTCTTCAGCCTTTTGGGCAAGATAAACCCAGACGATCCGAAGGCGGCTGATTTGGTTTTAAGGGATATTATTCCCTTTTGCCGCGAGAATCTTGGAACGCACTTTGCCTGCAAGATGGCGGATGCAGTTTACTGGCGTTTTTGGGACAATCTCTTTCTTGGAGCTACGCTAAACAGTTTGCGTTTTGAGCTTGCCAAGGAGGCGATGAATGAGGCGATTGAAAAGGGGGATCGGGGGGCGTTTGTGGATGCCCATGAAATATACTGTCAAGCGTGCAACCCACTTGACAAAAAGGTTAGCACACTATGGGCAAAGAGCATCGGCCTAGCCATCCCCAAGTTTGGCGCAACGCTTGTCAGTCGTATGGTGGATGAAGTTCGTTGGAATACTCCGCACGGCACGCCTCTTAGGGAAGAAGCTGTAAAAGCGCGCTACAGCCTGTGTGAAGATAAGCCCACTGCAGGCTAGGGTGATGCCCGTAAAGGTGGCGTGATGTCCGTTATAGCGCCTTCGCCCCTCGCGTCATTGCGAGCGACCAGCTAGATCGCAACGTCGGCGGCAGCCTTCGCTACGCTTCGGCCTTGATCGCCTTCGCGATCAGGCCTCGCGATGACGGATAGAGGGGGATGCTTACTTCCGGCGGCGTCTGGTGGGGGTGGCGGAGGTTTTGCTTTTACCTGCGCCTTTCTCTTTGGGGCTTGCTTTAGGTTTCTGCCTTGGTTTTTCTTTGGCTTTCTCTTTGTCCGGATCGATGATCGAAAAGCTCATGCTGCCCGTCAGAGGATCGGCTTTGTCGAGCTTGACGGTGACGGCGCTGCCCAACTGATACACGCGGCCATGACGTTGGCCAACCATGGACTGGTTCTTTTCGTTGTACTCATAGAAATCACGGGGCAGGGCATTAAACGGAATAATGCCGTCCGCGCCTGTTTCATTCAGCCGCGCAAACAAGCCAAACCGCGCCACGCCGCTAATCCGCGCGGGGAAAGTCGCACCGACTTTATCCGCCATAAACATTGTCGTGAAGCGATCCACCACGTCGCGCTCTGCCATGGCCGAGCGTCTTTCGGTTCCCGAAATATGCGCCGCCGTGTCCTCCAGCTTTTTGATGGCCACGTCGGTCAGTCCATCATCGCCCAGATTAAGGGTACGGATCAAACCACGATGCACGACCAGATCAGCATACCGACGAATGGGCGAGGTGAAGTGCGCGTACTTCGCTAAAGCAAGCCCGAAATGACCGATATTCGCGTGGCTATAGGCTGCTTGGGATTGTGAGCGCAGCATGACTTCGTTGATGACCTGCGCGTGATCACCACCCGCCGCGTTTTCCAAAATGTGGGTCAGCATGCGCGGGTGAAGCTGTTTAAACGGAACCAGCTTGATCCCCAGCGTATCCAGAAAATCGCGGAGCGCGTCTAGCTTAATTTCCGTTGGCTTATCATGCACGCGATAAAGGCATAGGCCGCCTTTGCCTTCCAGTTGTGCGGCGGCGGCGACGTTGGCGCAGATCATGAACTCTTCGATCAGCTTGTGGCTATCAAGGCGCTCACGCAGGGCTATCGCCTTCACGCGGCCATCCTCGCCGATCACGACTTTGCGTTCTGGCAAGTCCAGCTCTAGCGTGCCGCGCACAAGCCGTGCCGCGATCAGGCATTCATAAGCGCCGTAAAGCGGCTTGATCACGCTGTCCAAAAGAGGCTTCGTCGTCGCGTCCGTGTGGCCATCCTTCGCTTTTTGCGCTTGCTCATACGTCAATCGCGCATGCGATTTCATCACGCCACGCTCAAACTTCCACTTGACCAGCTCACCCTTTTTGTCCAGCCAAAGATGGGCGGCCAGACAGGCACGGTTCACGTTGGGCTTAAGCGAGCAAAGCTCATTCGACAAGGCCTCCGGCAGCATCGGCACGACGCGGTCGGGAAAATAGGTGGAGTTGCCGCGCCGGTAGGCCTCGCGGTCAAGCGCGCTTTCAGGCTTCACATAATGCGCGACATCGGCGATAGCGACGATCAGATGCCAGCCGCCTGCGCCATGAGGCTCAGCAAACACGGCATCGTCAAAATCTTTCGCGTCCTCGCCGTCGATGGTGACAAGAGGAATGGCGCGAAGGTCGGTGCGCCCCTCCAGAGTCACAGGCTTGGCGGCGTTCGCTTCATCCAACGCTTCTGGGGGAAAAGTGGTGGGAATGCCGTTCGCCTCAATGGCGATCAGGCTTACGACTTTGGGATCATCGGGGTTGCCAAGAACCTCCGTAATCTCAAGCTCTTCTTTGCCGTTCTTCGTGCTGTGGATGATCTTGGCGGCGACCAGTTGCCCCGCCAGAGTCTTGGCTTTATCGGGATTGCGTAGGGTATAGGTCGTTTTATCTTTGCGATCCGTAAGCTCTAGCGCCCAGCCAAGCTTTGTTTTGACAACCACGCCAACAACGGCGGCGGGCGCGGGGCGGGCGGGTTTGGATTTAGTGTCTACTGTTTTTTCGTCTGGTTTTTCTGATATTTGACCAAAGCTACGCTTCGGCTTTTTTCCGTTTCTGAAATCAGCACGCGTCTTGCGCGTGGATTTTACCTTATGCTTTACTTGCAACTTTTTTCCTTTGGTGTGTTTGCGCTGTGAACTGTTTCATGAATTGAACATCGGCTCCATAGCGCATATGTGTTTTTTTGGTTTGGGTAAGGCCCGTCTGGCCATAAGCTTTATTCGATAGTTTGTTATGGGGATCGGCTGTAATCGAAAAGGAGCGAACGCCGTCTTTCAACGCAATCCTCATGGATTCTTGAATAAGCGCTGTCGCGATCCCTTGCTGGCGAAAGGCCTCATCGACGAACATATATTCAACCCGTGTCTTTTTGATGGCAGAAACCATATCAACAGCATAAACCATTGCACAAAAGCCAACAAGGCTGCCTTTTAGGACGGCCACAAGGATATGAAAGCTTTTGCGCGGCCCTAAAGCGTGCTGGGCGATAAAGCTGGCCGAGGCCTTTGATTTGTCACCATGAAACGCCGCCAGCCTCTTCATCATCCGTGCCACGTCCGCGCTATCGGCCTTGCGAAAGGAGCGGATGGAGAGAGTCACGCTTTTGCCCTTGTTGATGTCGTGCGGCGGGGTTTGGCAGGCGGCGTGGTCTTTGCACACATCGTTCTTGTGGTCGCCGCTGTGCGCAAGCCCCTTTTTCTTTTGTCTACAGCTGATTTTTGTTTGAGGGGCGCAACGCTTAGGCGCATGCCAAGCGCAGTCAAAACGCGCAAAATTGTGTTCAGCGCTGGATTGCCATCGGGGCTAAGCGCCTTATAAAGGCTCTCGCGTGACAGATTGGCGTCCTTGGCGACTTTTGTCATGCCGCGCGCACGGGCAACAACGCCAAGAGCATGAGCAAGATAGGCGGGGTCATTATTAGAAAGCGCGTCTTCAAGAAAAGACTGAATCATTTCTTCGTTTTCCAAGAAGTCGGCTGTGTCGTAAGGAGTAAGTTTTAGCGTCATGCCGTCATTTTATTCTGTATTAGAGGTGATAGGCAATAGACTTCTTGTCTAAACCATATAGCCTACGCCTCATAAAATGATCATAAAGAAGAAAACCAAATGGGATCCCCGCCCCCCGCCTTCGCTGGGGCAGGCCCCGCGGGGATGACGATAGGGGCTTAATAACAAAAACTAATCTCGTCATGCCAGCGCCCTCGTCCCGCCGCCCTTGCGGCGGGCGAAAGGGCAAGGCTGGCATCCCATTTGTTTTGCCTATTTACAAACATTCGCGCTGTTTTGCGTGCCGTATCCTAGTATTTTTTAGGAAACCACTCTTTTCCTGCGAGCCATAAGAAAAGATCAATTTCTTTCATAGAAAATGCGTTGAGATTATAGAATGTTCTGAATTTTTTTACAATTTCAACAAATCGTCCATAGTCTTTGAAATCCTCCCGACGAAAGCCTGCGAAACCATCTTGTTTTTCATAAGCGCAAAGCACTTTCTCGACGAAAGAGTCATAAATTGGATAGGTTGTTGGTTTATGGTGGCTGCAGTATTTTGATGCAAATGAATAAAAATTGATGGTTCGACCATTCACGAAAACTTTTGCGATATCGTTGACCAAACCATACTCTTGGGATTCCAACCGTTCATCCACGTTTTGAAGATGAATGTGTTTTGCCACGGCATAAACATTAAGAATATGCGTGCTGTAAAAGTCATTAAGAGCGCAAACTTTGAGGAGGATATGTTCTATTGCAGTGTTCTTAGGACAAAACTGTTTGAAAAGAAGGTCTAACGATTTTTCCTGAAACTGATAGTTTTCCAATTTTTTAAATTGATCGAGGTACGATTCCACCATAGACGGGTTTGGCGCAGGAATCTTTTTAAGGCACTCTTTTTTGCGAAAGGAAGGGGTGTTCGAAACATTTGGTTCTTTGATTTTATTTGCCTGCAGGGGCGATTGAAGGATGCCTTCGCTGTTCCACCTGAAAAGCATTGGTTTTTTTGTTTTGTCAACCAAAAGCCATCGCGCCGAACGACTCATAGCGTATATCTGAGCTAAAAGAGCGTGATCCAAATTTTTGCAATGTCCCTTTTGAACACTGCGGCGATGAGATTCCGTGTCGTAAAAATCAGGATAATGCGCCTTGATAGCATCCCTCATTTGCTGGGGTGTGATACCTTGCGGGTTCTCTCTTACAATTTTCTTCAAGATTTCCGAGAAAATCATGAGATTCTCTTCTTCTCCGTCGGTTTCTTTTTGGCGGCGGGTTTGGCTTTTGGCGCAGCTTTGGCCTTGGCGGCGGGTTTGGCTGTTGCCGCCTTCTTGACCTTAGGCTTGGGTTTGCCCTTGTCCTTGGTGGCGGCCTTGGCCTTTGGCGCTGCCTTCGCTTTTGTTGTTTTGGCTTTGCCGCCAGTGCCGCCCTTGGCGATTTTGGCCTCAATGATTTCCAAGGCTTGCTCCAGCGTCAGCGCTTCGGGGTCATAGGCTTTGGTGACCGTTGCCATCACCTTGGCCCACTTGACATAGGGGCCAAAGCGTCCGGCGTTCAGCGTCACGTGTTTTTGATCACTTGGATGCTCGCCCAGCAATTTGGCAGACGATGTGCTGCCGCCGCGCCTGCCTTTATCCGGCTCGGCCAGCAAGACAACGGCACGATTTAGGCCAATCGACAAAACATCATCGTCGTCGGGAAGGCTTTTGTAACGCGGCCCTACCTTGATATAAGCGCCATAGCGGCCAAGGCCCGCCGTGATGATCTCGCCCGTTTCAGGATGAGCCCCGACTTCGCGCGGCAAGGCCAACAACTGCAAGGCCGTGTCCAGCGTGATCAAATTGGGATCGACGCCCTTGGGCAGAGAAACGCGCTTGGGCTTTGCCTTCACTTCTTTCTTCTTTTTCGCGGGCTTTTTGCCTTTGGCAGGTTTTTCTTCGGGCGCATCGGCGGGGGCGGTGGCCTCTGGCAAATCCAGCTGGACATAAGCGCCATAAGGCCCCATGCGGGCGCTGATGGGCATCTTAGTCTTCGGATCAAGGCCAAGCTCACGCGGAGGCATGTTCTGCGCGGCGTCTTCGCCCGCGCTTCCGCTGACGGCCAGAGGCCGCGTGTTTTTGCAATCGGGATAGTTAGAGCAGCCGATAAACGCGCCGAACTTACCCAGCTTCAATCCCATGCGACCAGAGCCGCACACGGTGCAGACGCGTGGATCGCTGCCATCTTCGCGCAAGGGGAAGAAGTGGGGGCCGAGAGCCTCATCCAGCGCATCGATCACGTCCGAGATTTTAAGGTCTTTCGTGCCGTCGACGGCCTTGGCAAAGTCCGTCCAGAAGCCACGCATGACTTTTTTCCACGCCAGCTTGTTGTCCGCGACTTCGTCCAGCTTTTCCTCAAGATCAGCGGTGAAGTCGTATTGGACGTAGGTTGAGAAATAATTCTCTAGGAAGGCCGTGACGATGCGGCCCCGATCCTCTGGCACAAAGCGCTTTTTATCCAGAACCACATAACTACGATCCTGCAAGACCTGCATGATGCTGGCATAGGTAGAAGGACGGCCAATGCCCAGTTCCTCAAGCCTTTTGACAAGGCTCGCCTCGCCATAGCGGGGAGGGGGCTGTGTGAAATGCTGCTCTGGCTTGATCTCTTGCTTATCCAGCGGATCGTTTTGATTGACGGGCGGCAGGCGGCGGTTGTCGTCATCTTGTTCGGCGGCATCATCGTCGCGGCTGTCCTGATACACCTTAAACCAGCCATCAAAAACGACGGTAGAGCCTGTGGCGCGGAAGGTCGCTTTGTTGCCGTTATCTGTAATATCGACGGCGACTTGATCCAACACGGCGCTGGCCATCTGGCACGCCATCGTGCGCTGCCAGATAAGCGTATAGAGGCGAAGCCCATCGGCATCCAAATACTTGGCGACTTGCTGAGGGCGGCGTTTTAAATCCGTGGGGCGGATGGCCTCGTGCGCTTCCTGCGCATTTTTGGCCGTCGATTTGTACATACGCGGAGAGCTGGCCACAAAATCCTTGCCATAGTCTTGTGCGATCACGTCTCGGGCGGCCATCACGGCCTCGGTCGAGATTGAAACGCCATCGGTACGCATATAGGTGATCAAACCCACCGTCTCGCCGCCGATATCAACGCCCTCATAAAGGGCTTGGGCGATCCGCATCGTGCGCGTTGCGCCAAGGCCCAGCTTACGGCTGGCCTCTTGTTGCAAGGTGGAGGTCGTAAAGGGCGGGTAGGGGTTGCGCTTGGATTGCTTTTTCTCGACCGCGCCAACATGGTAGGAAAGCTTGCTTAAAATCGCGAGGGTGGCGGTGGCCTCGGCCTCGTTGGAAATGGCAAATTTATCCAGTTTTTTGCCGTCCAAATGCGTCAAATTCGCGCTTAAAACACCCCCTTTTTGTGTCAAAAACGACCCTAAAAGTGTCCAAAATTCTTGCGGTTTGAAAGCTTCGATTTCGGACTCGCGCTCGCAAATCAGGCGAAGCGCGACCGATTGGACGCGTCCTGCGGACTTTGAGCCGGGCAGTTTGCGCCACAAAACGGGCGAGAGGGAAAAACCTACAAGATAGTCCAAAGCGCGGCGCGCGCGGTACGCGTCGACAAGGTTGTGATCGATCTCGCGCGGATGGGCGATGGCGTCCAAAACCGTCTGTTTCGTAATTTCATTAAAGGTGATGCGGTGGACGGGCGTGCCCTTGATCAGGTTCTTTTCCTTCAGGATTTCTTGAACATGCCACGCAATCGCTTCCCCTTCGCGATCAGGATCCGAGGCGAGATAGATGGCGTCTGCGCCTTTGGCGAGCTTGGCAATCTCGGCGACGGGTCGGCTGGCTCTATCGCCCAGCTCCCAATCCATGGCGAAATCTTCATCGGGGCGAACCGAGCCATCCTTGGGCGGCAAGTCGCGGATATGGCCGAACGAGGCCACAACGACATAGTCACTGCCTAGGTATTTATTGATGGTTTTCGCCTTAGCGGGCGATTCGACGATAACGACTTTATGCGACACGAGTTACCCTTTGCTGTCAGTTATCCGATTAAGGCCACTTGGTGTCCGGGCTGGCGATCCAGCCTTCCGGCCAGCTCCAATTCAAGCAGGACGGTAAGGACCAAGGGCAGAGACAATTGACATTGCCGGACGAGTTCGTCAACTAAAACTGGTGAAGGGCTTAGATTCTCTAGGATTTTTTCCCTTACTTGATCCAGTTTTTGGTCATCCACGATCATTTCCGCGTGTTCAAAGGGGTTGGCTTCCGTCTCGGCGAATAGTCGCAAAGGCCTGCTCAGGGACTCTATAACGTCTGCCGCGCTTTCGGTCAGGGTCGCGCCTTGGCGTAGCAAATCGTTCGTTCCTGCCGAGCGCGGATCAAGGGGCGAGCCCGGAACGGCGAACACCTCGCGCCCTTGTTCTAAGGCCATGCGGGCGGTGATCAGCGAGCCGGACTGCTTGGCGGCTTCGATCACGATGACCCCAAGGCTTAGGCCCGCGATGATCCGGTTGCGCTTTGGGAACAGGTTAGCGCGAGGCTCACAGTGGGCGGGCTGTTCGGATACCACGCAGCCTTGCGCGATGATGCGCTCATAAAGGACGCGGTTTTCTTCGGGATAGACGACATCGACGCCGCCCGCCACGACGGCGATGGTTCCCGTCGCAAGGGCGTTGTTATGCGCGGTTGTGTCGATCCCCCGCGCAAGGCCGGACGTGATGACATAGCCCTGTGCCGCCAGATCACTGGCCAGACGCTCGGCCATCTTGCGGCCATTGATGGAAGCGTTCCTTGCGCCAACGATGGCCAGCTGTTTTTTGTGAAGGATCGCCGGATCACCAAAAACCGTTAAGACGGGCGGCGCGTCTTCAATCGACGCCAGCCTTTCGGGATAGTCCGACTCACACGCGCAAAGGATATGCCCGCCCTTCTTTTCTATAAAGGTGATTTCCGTTTCGATGTCTTTGAGCGGGGGAGGGGTGAGGGGACGCCCACGTCCTCCCTTTTGTGCCAAGGCAGGAAGAGCCTCTAGCGCTTGCCGCGCTGAGCCATAACGGGTGAGCAGCTGATAAAAGGTGATGGGGCCGACATTTTCCGTGCGGATAAGGCGTAGCCAGTCCAAGCGTTCGGAAGTGGAAACGGTCGTTCTTTTCATAAGGCCTCTTCTTGCTATGGCTTTTCTTTAGAGTATTAGCCGTTTGATGAAAACAAGCATAGAACCTTTTTATCCTCCTGTTTTTCAGGCGTTTTTTGTATCACCTTGTCTCATTACTTGTTCTGCAGTAAACTGCGACCTTATTAAGATCGATTATCCAAGTATTGGAAGGCGGCTCCCGATGCATGACCTTATCCGTTATGACTATATTAATGAGGTGGCGGGGCTCGCTGGGCTTCTAAGCCTTCGTTTTATGGGGATTGATTTGAACGATGTTTATATTGATGACGACGTGCTTGGCGACGTTGTCAAAGATCACCGCACGCAATATAAAATTCGTACGGTCAGAGAGCGCTACCTTGATCCGCAAAGCCTCCAAAATGTTGATAATAGATTTCCTCTTGGGAAGGATTTTAAAGAATGGTTTGCTAAGAATAGTGCGTTCGTAAACCAATTAGATAGGCTTGTGGAGATACTAAACACAACAAACGATATGACGGCCTTTAGAGGGGCCTATAATAAGATATGGTCTTGCTGCCGAGATGATCAATCAAGCCTTGTCTCGCTTTGTGAAATTAAGCCTAAAGAGGTTGTCCGCCAGCAAAGGTATTCTCTGGCGTTGCATAGAAAATCTGAAAGGCCTGCGCCACGATAAGGGCCGTGAGACGGTTATAAGGCTGCGCTGAGAAGTGCTTTTGTGTATTCTTCTTGCGGCGCTTGAAACAGGCTTTCTGCTGCGCCTTCTTCCACGACGCGGCCTTCTTTCATCACGATGACATAGTTGGACAAGGCCTTCACGACGCGCAGATCGTGGCTGATAAACAGGTATGCAAGGCCATAGCGTTTTTGAAGATCGCGCAAAAGGTCGATGATTTGCGCCTGTACCGAGCGATCCAGTGCGGATGTCGGCTCATCAAGAATGACCAACTTGGGGCGCAGGATCATGGCGCGGGCAATCGCGATGCGTTGGCGCTGCCCACCTGAAAACTCATGCGGGAAACGCGTTTGCAAAGCAGGGTCAAGGCCGACATCGGCCAAGGCTTCCTCAATGCGGCGCTGGCGTTCTGCTTTGCTGCCCGCAAGGCCATGAATGTCGAGGCCCTCCGCGATAATATCGCCCACTGTCATGCGTGGGGACAGGCTGCCATAGGGGTCTTGAAACACGACTTGTATGGCTTGCCTTAAAGGCCGCATGGCGCTTCGTGAAAGTTTTTCTATTGCTTGGCCGTCAAAGGTAATCGTGCCTTGGCTGTCCGTGAGGCGCAAAAGGGCTAGCCCCAACGTCGTCTTGCCAGAGCCGGATTCGCCCACGATGCCAATGGTCTCACCCGCGCGGATAGACAGGCTAATGCCGTCCACGGCGCGGATGGTGTCCGTCACGCGGCGCAAGAAGCCCGTTTTGATCGGAAAATGCACCTTGATGTTATCGGCTTTTAGCACCAGTGGCGCATTAGGCGTGGCCTTGGTCGCATGGCCCTTTGGCTCCGCTGCCAGCAGCATTTGGGTATAGGGATGTTGGGGCGCGTTAAAGATCGCGTCACACGATCCGCTTTCTACAATCTCACCCGCCTGCATCACACTCACGCGATCCGCAATGCGGCGCACGATGCCCAGATCGTGCGTAATCATCAACAGCGCCATGCCCATTTTCTGTTGAATGTCTTTTAGAAGAGCCAGAATCTGCGCCTGAATGGTGACGTCCAGCGCGGTTGTCGGCTCATCCGCAATTAGCAAATCGGGATCATTCGCGAGCGCCATCGCGATCATCACGCGCTGTCGCTGCCCACCCGATAGCTCATGCGGATAGGCGGCAAGGCGCTTTTCGGGATCGGGTAAGCCTACCAGAGTCAAAAGCTCCAGCGTTCTTGCCCGCGCTGCCGTTTCGCTTAGGCCCTTATGGACAAAGAGAACCTCGCCAATTTGCTTTTCAATCGTGTGCAGCGGGTTAAGCGAGGTCATCGGCTCTTGAAAAATCATCGCGATCCGGTTGCCACGAATGGTTTGGATGGGGGGGGCGCTTTTCATTTTTTCGTCATCCCCGCGTAAGCGGGGATCCCGTTTTACTTGTTCAACAGAAACTAAACGGGATGCCCGCTTTCGCGGGCATGACGGACAAAGGATTGACAACCCATCAAACACAATCTCTCCCACCGGCTCTACAGGGAGTAGGCGAAGGATCGACAAAGCGGTGACGGACTTGCCAGAGCCGGACTCGCCGACCAGCGCCAGAGTCTCTCCTTTGTTGATCGTGAAGGACACGCCGCGCACCGCTTGGACGGCGCACGCGCCATTGCCAAAAGTAACATTCAGGTTTTCAACGGAAAGGAGCGTCATGCGTCAGCCCTCGTCGTTTTACGCGCATCAAACGCATCGCGCACCGCCTCACCGATAAAGATCAGCAGCGTGAGCATAAGCGCCAGAATGGTAAAAGCGCTGATGCCCAACCACGGCGCTTGCAGGTTGTTCTTGCCTTGGTTGAGCAGCTCCCCCAGCGAAGGCGATCCCGGAGGCAGGCCAAAGCCAAGAAAGTCCAGCGCCGTTAGCGTCGTGATGGAATGGTTGAGAACAAAGGGCAGATAGGTAAGCGTCGCCACCATCGCGTTGGGCAAGACATGCTTGAACATGATGAGCGTGTCGCCCGCGCCCAGAGCCTTGGCGGCGCGAACGTAATCAAGGTTGCGGGCGCGCAGAAACTCGGCGCGGACAACATGAACCAGTGACATCCACGAAAACAGAAGCATGAGCGTGAGGAGCCACCAGAAGTTTGGCTGCACGAGCGAGGCCATAATGATAAGCAGGTAGAGAACGGGCATCCCCCCCCATACTTCCATCACGCGTTGCATCAAAAGGTCGGTGAGGCCGCCGAAATAGCCCTGCACCGCGCCCGCGCAAACGCCGATGATCGATGAGAAAAGCGTAAGCGTCAGGCCGAACAAGACCGAGATGCGAAAACCATAGATCATTCGCGCCAGCACGTCGCGGCCTTGATCGTCCGTGCCCAGCCAGTTTTCGGACGAAGGCGGCGCGGGCGCGGGAACGGTCAGGTTGTAATTGATCGTGTTATAGGAAAAGGGGATCGGCGGCCAGATCATCCAGCCTCCCTTTTCAGCGATAAGCTTTTTCAGGTAAGGCTCGCGGTATCGCGCCTCTGTCTCAAACTCGCCGCCAAAGGTGGTTTCAGGATAGACCTTAAAAATAGGCGCATAAGTTTGGCCGTTCACATGCAGGAGTAGCGGCTTGTCGTTCGCGATCAACTCGGCGGCCATGGCCAGCACAAACAGGATCAGAAAAAGCCAGAACGCGTAGTATCCGCGCTTGTTGGCTTTAAAGCCCGCCAGCCGCCGTTGCGTGAGGGGAGAGAGGGACGTTTTCAAGTGCGGCTCCTTCCCTTCGTGTCATTCTGGCGAAGGCCGGAATCCAGTGCCGCGCGTCTGCGCGGCGTATGACTCTTGTGCGCGGCAGACGCCGCGCGCTGGATCCCGCTTTTCAGCGGGATGACGAAAGTGTTTTGGATTGAAAGCGATTCCATCACGTCTTCCTCGCTTCAAAATCGATGCGGGGATCGACGGCGACGTACATCAAATCCCCCACCAGCTGCAAAACAAGCCCCAGAAGCGTGAAGAAGTACAGCGTGCCAAACATCACGGGGTAGTCGCGGTTGATCGCGGCCTCAAAGCCCAAAAGCCCCATGCCGTCCAGTGAAAAAATCACCTCGATCAGCAGAGAACCTGTGAAAAGAATGCCGATAAAGGTGGATGGGAATCCGGCGATGACAATCAGCATCGCGTTGCGAAACACATGGCCGTACAGCACGCGGTTTTCACTGAGCCCTTTGGCGCGGGCGGTCAGGACGTACTGCTTGTTAATCTCGTCCAGAAACGAGTTTTTGGTGAGCATGGTTAGGCTCGCGAAGCCGCCAACGACAAGAGCCGTGATGGGCAGGGCAATATGCCAGAAGTAATCGCCGATCCGCGCAGGCCAGCTTAAATCTTGCCAGTTGTCGGACACAAGGCCGCGCAGGGGGAACCAGTCCAGATAGCGACCACCCGAAAAAACGATAATGAGCAATACGGCGAACAAAAAACTGGGGATGGCATAGCCTGCGATAATCGCGGCGCTAGTCCACATGTCAAACGGTGAGCCGTCCTTCACAGCCTTGCGGATGCCCAAAGGAATGGACACCAGATAGATAATAAGGGTTGACCACAGCCCCAGTGAAACCGACACGGGCATTTTGGCGATGACCAGATCCAAAACCTTTTCATCGCGGAAATAGGACGTGCCGAAATCAAAGCGCACGTAATTCCCGATCATCTTGAAAAAGCGCTCATGCAAAGGCTTGTCGAAACCAAACTGTTTTTCAAGCTCTAGGATCAATTCAGGGTCAACGCCTTGCGCCCCTTTGTAGCGGGAGGTCACGGCGCTTGTGGCGGCGTTATTCTCGCGCATGTTTTGCCCTGCGCTGGCCGTATCACTGCCTCCGCCCGACACCCGCGCGGTCGCCTCCACGGCATTGCCTTGCAGCTTGGCGACGATTTGCTCAATAGGGCCACCGGGGGCGGCCTGAACAATCACGAAGTTCAGCACCATAATCCCCAGCAAGGTGGGGATCATCAGGAGGATGCGGCGAAGGATATAAGCGACCATGAATCGGGAGATTAACCGTATGCGGCGCGTAAGGAAAGGCTGAAGGCAAGGTTTTTTCTCTTTTCCCCCATAGACAAACGCCTGATTTTTCGCGAATATGCCCTCCTTTGTATACTCATAACAGATCAAGGGTTGGTTCTTGGGTGGAACAAACGGGATCCCCGCTTTCGCGGGGATGACGATAGGGGGATTAAGTTAAACACAAATCCCGTCATGCCCGTGAAAACGGGCATCCCGTTTTTTTACTGCTTTATCAAGCGAACCAACTCTTGAAGAGGATGGGTGTCGTTAGGTTTTGGTTCTAGAAAGAGGCTTTGATGAAAACGCTTGCGGACATTCGTTCGACATTCCTGAAATTTTATGAAGCGCAGGGTCACACGGTCGTGGACTCCTCGCCGCTTGTGCCGCGTAACGATCCGACGCTCATGTTCACTAATGCGGGCATGGTGCAGTTCAAGAACGTCTTTACGGGAGCCGAAGCACGCCCTTACTCGCGTGCGACAACGGCGCAGAAATGCGTTCGGGCGGGCGGCAAGCATAACGATCTTGAGAACGTTGGCTACACGGCGCGGCATCACACCTTTTTTGAAATGCTGGGCAACTTCTCGTTTGGCGATTATTTCAAGGTCGACGCCATCGACTTCGCGTGGACTCTTGTCACCAAGAATCTTGATTTGTCTAAGAAGAACCTGCTCGTCACCGTTTATCACGATGATGACGAGGCCGCGAACCTGTGGAAGAAGATTGCCGGCTTCTCGGATGATAAGATTATCCGCATTCCGACCTCTGCCAACTTTTGGCGCATGGGCGACGTGGGGCCTTGCGGCCCGTGCTCCGAGATTTTCATCGATCAGGGCGATAAGCTGCAAGGCGGCCCCCCTGGATCGCCCGATGAGGACGGCGACCGTTTCCTAGAGTTTTGGAACCTTGTGTTCATGCAGTTTGAGGAAACGGCGGATGGCAAGCGCACATCGCTGCCCAAGCCTTCTATCGATACGGGGATGGGGCTAGAGCGCATTGCGGGCATCTTGCAAGGCGTCACGTCGAATTATGATATCGATTTGTTCAAGGCGCTGATTGGCACGACCGCCGATCTGGTCAAGGTGGATTCCGAAGGGCCGCAAAAGGCAAGCTTCCGCGTGATCGCGGATCATCTTCGCGCCACATCGTTTTTGATCGCGGATGGCGTGTTGCCCAGCAATGAAGGGCGCGGCTATGTTCTGCGCCGTATCATGCGACGCGGTATGCGCCACGCGCATTTGCTGGGCGCGAAGGAGCCGCTGATCTATCGCTTGGTTCCCGAACTCGTCAAGCAAATGGGCGTCGCGTATCCTGAGTTGGTGCGTGCGGAATCCATGATTACCGAAACGCTAAAGCTGGAAGAAACGCGCTTTAAGAATACATTGGATCGCGGCCTTAAACTGTTAGATGAAGAATCCGCGCCGCTGGGCAAGGGTGACGCGCTACCGGGTGCGGTAGCGTTCAAGCTGTATGACACGTTCGGCTTTCCCTTGGACTTGACGCAGGATGTCTTGCGCGGGCGGGGCCAAAGCGTCGATACGGCTGGCTTTGATGCCGCGATGGCTAAGCAAAAGGCCGAGGCTCGTAAAAGCTGGACAGGGTCGGGCGATGCGAGTGTGTCCAAGATTTGGTTTGAGCTGGCTGACGAGCTGGGCGGCACAGATTTTCTGGGCTACAGCACCGAAGCAGCGGAAGGCCAGATCACGGCCATCGTGCGCGGCGGCGCGCGCACGGCGGACGCGCCAGCGGGTAGCGACGTGCAGATCATCGTCAACCAAACGCCGTTTTATGGCGAGTCCGGCGGACAGGTCGGCGACACGGGCGTGATCAAAACGTCTTCGGGCGCGGTTGTTCGCGTGACGGACACGCGCAAGGAATCCGGTAATCTGTTTGTGCATTACGGGCGCGTTGAAAGCGGCAACCTTAAAAAGGGCGATGAGGTTTCTCTTATTGTGGATACTGAGCGCCGCGCTGCGATCTGCGCCAACCATTCGGCCACGCACTTGCTGCATGAAGCCTTGCGCCGCAAGCTTGGCACGCACGTCGCGCAAAAAGGCTCACTCGTGACGTCGGATCGTTTGCGCTTTGATATCAGCCAGCCTACGCCTATCGGCGCGGTGGCGCTGACCGAGGTTGAGGCGGAGGTCAACGCCGTGATCCGCGCCAACGGCGCGGTTGGCACGCGCCTCATGTCGCCCAAGGAAGCGATGGAGCAGGGCGCGATGGCACTCTTTGGCGAAAAATACGGTGATGAAGTGCGCGTTGTGTCTATGTCTCTTGGTGAGGGCGCGAATGCACCTTTTTCGGTTGAGCTATGCGGCGGTACGCATGTGCGCCGGACGGGCGATATTGGGTTGATAAAAATCCTGTCCGAGAGCGCCGTATCGGCGGGTGTTCGCCGGATCGAGGCCGTGACGGGCGCGGGCGCGTTGGCCTATTTCGCGGAACAAGAAAAACAATTGCAAGGCGTCGCCGATGCGCTGAAGGCATCGCCCGCCGATGCGCCGTCACGCGTTCATCAGTTGGTCGAAGACCGTAAGAAGCTGGAGCGCGAGGTTGCCGATCTGCGCCGCGCGGTCGCGATGGGCGGCGGCGGTTCTGCCTCATCGGCAAGCGCGGATGCGCCACGCCAAGTCGGCGGCGTGAACTTTATAAGCCGCGTGATGCAAGATATGCCCGCCAAGGATTTAAAGCCGATGGCGGACGCATTTAAGGCGCAGGTGAAGTCGGGCGTTGTGGCTCTGGCTTCAAGCTTTGAGGGCAAGGTGTCGCTGGTTGTCGCCGTGACGGATGATCTGACGAGCAAGATAAGCGCCGTTGATCTGGTCAAGGTCGGCGCAGAGGCTCTGGGCGGCAAGGGCGGCGGTGGCCGTCCCGATATGGCTCAGGCTGGTGGCGTTGACGCTTCGGCTATGCCTGCCGCGATCAACGCTATCGAAAAAGCTCTGCTGGGATAAAAGAGGCGCTGGGGGTCGTTTTAAACGATCACGGGCGCGTCTTGCTGGATGGCTTCGCGAAGGTATGAGACGACGCTTGACCACAAGGCGCTGGTTTCATCATCGCCATTCCTTTGTGCGGCGGCAGCTTCGCCAGCCGCACGGGTCAGGGCGAGGCGGCCATAACGTCCAGCAACTTGAGAGGCCAGAGCCCACGCTTCGCTTTGTTTTTCGTGTGAATCCGTCATTTGCTTCCCCCGTTATCGTCGCCTTACAAAAAGCCACCAGATCGTGGCCTGATAAAGGCAAGATAGAGGAAAGAGTTTGAAATCTCGTTAACAGCGACTCGAAAACCGAAGCTGTTGCTTAGGGGACACGATTATCATGCTCTGGCATGTCGAGGTCGCAGGAGTCGGCTTCGCCTATCGCTGGCCAAGAGGGGAAAATGCGTTGGTAGGCCGCACATAGACGTGCCACCCAAGCCTTGTCTCTGGATAAATCACCCTCGTATAGAGCGGCCGCCAGATGTCTTTCGGTTGGCAGGCGGTGAACATCCTGCCGCGCCTCGGACAGTTGGTTCGCTTTTTCAATAAATTCGGAAGGGGTTAAGGCGTTGCGCTCTACGATATTATTGGCCAGAACGCTGATTTCATCGGGAGTCATTTTTAGAAGGTGCGAGGGCGTTTCGATAGGAAGGGCAAGCCGCCGTTCGGCCTCATCGGAGGTTCTGTCAATGAGGTCGGAGGTATCAAAAGCCGCTGGCACAGAATAAGTCATGGAAACGTGCGTGATGCACTCATAGCCGCTGGCAAAGGCCCCAATGGAGAGAAGGTCGGCCATAATGCGCGCGACGCGGGTTGATCCCGTGGCTTGTGCCACAAAGAGGGTTGATTCTGCATCAAGGCGGGCGCGGTGGCGATAAAGGCCATAAAGCTCAGAAAGAGGAGAGGGCAGATCGCAACGTGTCGAAAGGAAGTCCCGTCCGACCAAGCGATCGGTTTCGCGGTGGTTGCGGCGGAAATGATCGATTTCGGCGGCGCTGATGGGGAGTCTGCTGCCGGAAAACATAACATCTTCCAAACTATGTCCCGCTAGGCTGGCAACCACTTCCCAATCGTCCATGGGGCTGCGGGCGCGTTCATCCAAAAAGGCGCGGCTTCTTTCAAAGGGATTTGGGGCCGCTTCTGTCGCAAGGCTGTGTTTGACCGCATTGTCATTTCGCGCGGTCATACGACACAGCCACGCCACGATCTTTTGATCAGAGGACAGAGAGGACATCGCATCGTCGGTGTTAGCAGGTTTAGGGATAGGGTTCATGATACTTGTCCTAGAGAGACTTGTTTGAACTGTTGCCACGAGAACCTCATGAATTGGACGGTGTTGATGAAAAACACTACAGAATCAGTGTGGTCTTAAGCTTTTCCCTTGGTAACCATTTTACCATGAATCGTCTCATTCATTAAGAGAATTTCACGATGATGAACGCAAAATTAACAAACCTGCCTTGTTTTTGACAATTTGTGACATCGTGGCAACAACAACATTTTGAAATCAAAACAATCACTTTTTTTATTTTTCTTTAACGGAAATACGCAGAAGATGTACGGGAGTTAAGATTCGATAAGAAGATGAGCGCGTTTTTTTACAAAGGAAACAGCAGCCATGGTCGATGTATACTTTCTCAATGCTAAATATCGTTTTTCGAACGGTAGTCAGCGCATGATTAAAGACGCCATTCTTGATTATTGCCGCGAAACGCCTTCCTCTATATCTGTTTGCGACATGACCATCGGTGTTGAGGGGGTTAATTGTGGCAAAAGCCTTATCGGAACCGTCCTGAGTCCTTCCAACATGATCATTGGATTTGATCACGAATTATTTCCAGCCAATACCGAATCAATGTTGGATTCTCTTCATATTCTTTTGGCTCAAACGTCCTTTCGCATGGCGCGTTCCAAGCATGTTAGGGATGGGGTATTTTTTGGGGATCAACTTGTGTCTTATGGTCTTGCTCAAAGGTTTTCAACCTCCTTGGGGCTTGCGTCCCCTTCTTTGCCCGAAAAGGGTTTTATAGAAAAGCAATTAGATGAAACAAAACCAACTCTAACGGATTTAGCCACTTGTAGGGTTCTCTACCCAAGGATCGTTAATGAAAAGACATGCTCTGCGTTGAATATTGCAGACCGTTCGGATGTTGAGGGCCCTTCTATGGAATACTTTTTTTCCAGAATGGGATCTCATATCGTGGGATCGTGGCTTCAAGAAAAGGATTTTGATGTCGATGCTGCTTTACGCGTAAAGGCAAAGGACGTTTTAAGGGCGTGGAGGAGGAGCGTGAACGCGGAAAAACCGTGGAAGGTTAATGTGAGGCTTCCCATGCCTCCCCGTTTATTATGGGCGGATGGTGCGTCTTTGCCGCCCCCAGTCTCTTTGTCGAGGGAGAGAGCGGCTGTACCGCATACACCCGCCTTTATGCAACATCAGTCACTTCATCTTTCTTATTCGGTGTAGAAAAAGCCAGACAGCCTGTAAGCCGGGTTTTGTCCTTATCTTGCGATAAGGGATGACCATTCCTCTAGGATGCTTGTTGCCAAGCACCTCAAGCAACCAACCCGAACCTGCGTGCCGTGACGAAGAACGGTGTTCCTTCTTGCGAAGGAACGTGCGGTTCCTATGCGGTTTTGCTCCCGATGGGGTTTTCCCTGCCGTTTTTGTTGCCAAAAACGCGGTGCGCTCTTACCGCACCTTTTCACCCTTACCTGACCCTTTTGCAAGGGCAGGCGGTTTGTTTTCTGTGGCACTTTCCCTAAGGTTACCCTCGCCGGACGTTATCCGGCATCGTTTCGTCTGGAGCCCGGACTTTCCTCTCCCCGCCCTTTTAAGGGGGAGGGCAGCGGCCATCCGGCTGTCTGGTTCTTTTGAATTACCATGATTTTCATGTATTTACACTACATAATTGGCGCAAGAAGGCAAAAGGGGTGTTATTCGTGATACACTTATGATTTCAAAACCGTTTTTTAATAAAAAAGGCTGACAGATTATTAAGGATAGGGGTATACTCCGCCTGACATTGAGGAAATTGTCCCTCTTATGCCCAATTTAAAAGGAGACCGCCCATGATTTCGCTTCGTACGATGAGCTTGGCTGTTGCGACACTCGCAATCCTCGCGCCGCTCTCGGCTCAAGCCGCAACGCCAACAGGCTGGTATGTTGGTGGCAACACGAACCTTTCCTATCAAACCGATGCTGACAGCAAATTGTCCGGCGTCACGGACGTTTTTAGCTACAAGACGGGCTGGGGCCTTTCGGGAGATGCCGGTTATGCTTGGGGCAATGGCATCCGTACAGAAGCCGAATTGCTGTATCGTCATTCTCAAGTGGAAAACGTAACCGGTACAGGCGCTGGCACAGCTGGCGGCGGCATTCATAACAAAGCTCTTATGGGCAATGTGTTCTATGACTTCAACACGGGCACGCGCCTGACGCCTTACCTTGGCGCTGGCGTTGGTACGTCGCTTGTTGACGCGGACGCTATGCGCACCGTCAATGGCGCAACGCTTGATGATAATGATCGCGTCGCCTTTGCTTATCAGGGTATCGCGGGCTTTGCGTTGGCCTTGGAAGGCAACTGGGACTTTACGGCGGATTACCGTTACTTCGCGACACCCGATGTTAAGTTTAAAACCAGCGCGGGTGTGCGGGCTGAAACAGAAAACGCCTCGCATAACCTGATGATGGGTATCCGTTATACCTTTGCGCAACCTAAGGCGAAGGCCGAGCCTATGGCGGAAACGCCAGCGCCGGCTCCTGCGCCTGTAGTGGCTTCGTCTAAGGCGACGCCTCCCGTGGTTGCGCCTGTTCCCCAAAGCTACATGGTGTTCTTTGACTTTGATAAGTCAGTGTTGACACCGGAAGCCTTGCGCATCATCGCGTCGGCGGCTGAGGACTATAAGAAGGGTGGCTATGTCCGCTTGGTTGTGACGGGTCACACCGACACGATGGGTACGGCTAAGTATAACCAGAAACTCTCCGAACGTCGCGCTGCGGCTGTGAAGGCTGAGTTCATCCGTTTGGGCGTTCCTGCTGAAGGTCTTATGGCCTCTGGCGCTGGCAAGGGTAACTTGCTTGTCCCGACCGCCGATCATGTGCGTGAGGCTCAAAACCGTCGCGCTGAAATCGTGATGAAGAAATAAGCTTCTACGCTTTTAGAGGCAAGGAAAACGCCGCTCCGCAAGGGGCGGCGTTTTTCGCAACTATGTTGATGACCTGAATCCTGACCCCTGAATGCTTAAAACATGACCTCCCTCTCCAAAATCCGTAACTTCGCCATTATCGCGCATATTGATCACGGCAAATCCACGCTGGCGGATCGTTTGATCCAAAACTGCGGCGGGGTGGAGCTGCGCGATATGAAAGAGCAGATGCTCGACAATATGGATATCGAGCGCGAGCGCGGCATCACCATCAAATCGCAAACCGTTCGCCTGACCTATAAAGCCAAGGACGGCGAGACGTATCAGCTTAACCTGATGGACACACCCGGCCATGTTGACTTCGCCTATGAGGTAAGCCGCAGCCTTGCTGCATGCGAGGGCTCTATTCTGGTCGTGGACGCCTCGCAGGGTGTGGAGGCGCAGACGCTTGCCAATGTCTATCAGGCTCTCGACAACAATCATGAAGTTATTCCCGTCCTGAACAAAATCGACCTTCCTGCGGCGGAGCCAGAACGCATCAAGCAGCAGATCGAAGACGTGATTGGCCTTGACGCTTCGGACGCCGTTTTGATTTCTGCCAAGACCGGTCTTGGCATTAATGACGTGTTGGAAGCCATTGTCACGCGCCTCCCTCCACCCAAGGGCGAGGCCAATGCGCCGCTGACGGCGCTGCTCGTCGATAGCTGGTATGACTCGTATCTTGGCGTTGTGATCCTTTTGCGCGTTGTGGACGGCACGATCCGCAAGGGGCAGAAGATCCGCTTTATGGCGACGGGCGCGGTGCGCGATGTTGACCGCGTCGGTATCTTTACACCCAAGAAGGTCGAGCTGGATGAGCTTGGTCCCGGTGAGGTCGGCTTTATCACCGCAGGCATCAAGCAAATTAGCGATACCAAAGTTGGCGATACGATCACGGACGACCGCAAGCCTGCGCTTGCGGCCTTGGCGGGCTTTAAGCCGTCTATTCCCGTTGTGTTCTGCGGGCTGTTTCCTGTCGATGCGAATGACTTTGAGCATTTGCGCGAGTCGCTGGGTAAGCTGGCGCTTAATGATGCCAGCTTCCAGTTTGAGGCCGAAAGCTCTGTCGCGTTGGGCTTTGGTTTCCGTTGTGGCTTTCTTGGCCTCTTGCATCTTGAGATTATCCAAGAACGCCTTGAGCGCGAGTTTAATCTCAACCTGATTACAACCGCGCCATCGGTTATCTATCATATTTATAAAACAGATGGCACGACGCTTCATTTGCATAATCCTGTTGATATGCCCGACCCCGTTCGCATCGACCATATGCAAGAGCCGTGGATCAAGGCGACGATCATGACCCCCGATGAGTATTTGGGCAGCATCCTGACGTTGTGCAGTGATCGCCGTGGTGAGCAGATAGAGCTAACCTATGTCGGCAATCGCGCCATGGCGATTTATCGCTTGCCGCTGAATGAGGTTGTGTTCGATTTTTATGATCGCCTGAAATCTATCTCGCGCGGGTATGCCAGCTTTGATTATGTGCTGGACGAATACCGCGAGGGCGACCTTGTTTTGATGAACATTCTTGTGAATGCCGAGCCTGTGGACGCGCTGGCGTGCATCGTCAACCGTGCGGCGGCGGAAAAGCGTGGGCGCATGCTCTGCGAGCGGCTAAAGGAGCTGATCCCCAAGCAGCTGTTCAAGATTGCCATTCAGGCGGCGATTGGCGGGCGCGTGATCGCGCGTGAGACGATTTCCGCGATGCGTAAGGACGTGACGGCCAAGTGTTATGGCGGCGATATAAGCCGTAAGCGCAAGCTTCTTGATAAGCAAAAAGAGGGCAAAAAGCGCATGCGCCAGTTCGGCAATGTCGAGATTCCGCAATCCGCCTTTATCGCCGCGCTTAAGATGGATGATCGTTAAGTCCTATTGCTCTAGGCTTTCTCATACCAATCCGTCTATGAACTGACACGTAATAACAACAAGAAAACGGGATCCCCGCTTTCGCGGGGATGACGCTAAAGGGGAGTATCGCCATAAAAAACACCGTCATGCCCGCGAAAGCGGGCATCC